>JABGPX010000172.1 GCA_018644745.1 Spirochaetales bacterium | reverse complement strand
TCTCGTATCATCGCTGAATATTCCTTTATGCACTTCCGTCTTAACGGTCAAACGATCGAGAGCACCGGATTTCTCTACAACAATTTGATAGTTATTGCCGATTTCCGGAAGCCTCATAATCGCCTCTTCGATTTGCGAAGGATAGATATTCACGCCGTTGATTATAAGCATGTCGTCGGTTCTGCCTTTTATCCGGCCGATACGTCGATGGATCCTGCCGCATTCACAAGCATCCGGATAAATATATGACAGATCTCGGGTTCGATACCGGAGAAGCGGCGTAGCAGTCCGCTTGAGCGTAGTGAAAACCAACTCACCTTCCTCCCCGTCGGGAACTTCTCTTCCGGTTTCTGCATCGGCAACTTCCATGATATAAGCATCTTCCCAGACATGCATGCCATTCTTGTATATGCATTCAAAAGCCACTCCGGGGCCGTTCATCTCGCTCAACCCATATGAGTTGTATACATCCATTGAAAAAAGCTCTTCAATCTTCAGCCTGGCGTTCTCTGAATGAGGTTCCGCACCGACAAAGGCTTTTTGCAGTACAAGGTCGCTCAGTATGATATCACCATCCTGAAGCCTGGCGTGAAGATGGAGCATATAACTCGGCGTCGCGTGAACAGCGGTGGTTTGAAAATCCTTCATAAGTTTGAGCTGCCGTTGGGTATTTCCGGAACTCGCTGGTATCACCAGCATTCCTACCCGTTCAGCGCCGTAGTGAAGCCCCAGACCGCCGGTAAAAAGACCATACGTCATCATATTCTGAAACACGTCTTTTCTGCTTGCACCGGTGGCGACAACCGACCTGGCTGAGAGTTCTGTCCAGTTATTCAGGTCTTCGGCGGTATGATAGATAACCGTCGGCACACCCGTGGTTCCACTGGACACGTGAACGCGGACAACCTCATCGAGATCTACCGATAGCAGACCGTATGGATAGGCACTCCGCAGATCGTCTTTGGTGGTGTATGGAATTTTTTGAATATCATCGAGGCTCCGAATATCCTCCCCCGAATTTATTCCGGCACCGGAAAGACGCTTTTTATAAAAATCAGTCCTAAGGGCATGGTCCACGGTGGTTTTCAGGTTCTCCAGCTGTGTTTTCTTTAGATCCGCCGGATCGGCGGTCTCGATACTTTCATTCCAATACTGAATACTCATAAAGTCGCCTGTAGCTTATCCTGTTACTGTGATGATGCATTCTAAGGGATGCCATGTAGACCGTCAAGAAAGGAATTCCAGTGAAGAAAACAGTTTGACATGACCAACTTGCCGCTATATAATCTCGTATTCGTATCTATAAATAGAAACACAGAAACACTTTTGGAGGGTGGGAATGAAACGCGCACTATCAGTAATTTGTATATTGGCAATTGCCGCAGGGTCTGTATTTGCAGCCGGCGGTGGTGAACCTGAAACGCTGAAGATTGGAGCGATTTTCGCGGTAACCGGAGGAGCGTCCTTCCTCGGCGCCCCCGAGGCAAAGACTGCGGAGATGGTAGTAGAGAAGATAAACGCCGCCGGCGGAATAGACGGCAAGATGATTGAACTCATCATCAAAGATTCAGCGGCTAATCCGGAAAAAGCGATCTCTTTTGCCAAGCAGCTCATAGAAGAGGATCAAGTTCTTGCTATAATCGGACCATCAACCAGCGGAGAAACGATGCAGATAAAAGAAATCTGTAACGAAGCAAAAGTGCCGCTAATTTCTGCCGCGGCGAATGAAGCTATAGTCGATCCTGTGGCGTCATATGTCTTCAAGACACCTCAGAAGGACAGCTATGTAGTTCGATGGATCTATCAGACCATGAATGACATGGGTATCAAAAAAATAGGCGTGGTCGCGGCGAATTCCGGATTCGGCAACGGCGGGAAAGGACAGCTGGAAAAATATGCCCCTGAGTTCGGTATCGAGATTGCCATCGCGGAAAGTTATGACAGAGCCGAAACAGACCTGACTGCCCTTATGAATAAGGTGAAAGCGGAGAATGTAGATGCAGTCGTAAACTGGTCAATTGTTCCCGCTCAAAGTATTATTCCAAAAAATATGAAGCAGCTCGGTATGGACGTCCCGCTTTTCCAAAGCCATGGTTTCGGCAATATCAAGTACGCCGAGGCTGCGGGTGACGCGGCTGAAGGCATTATCTTCCCCTGCGGACGCCTTCTTGTAGCGGATGAACTACCGGCATCAAATCCTCAAAAGGCCTTTTTGGTAGAATATGCAAATGAATATCGGTC
>JABGPX010000094.1 GCA_018644745.1 Spirochaetales bacterium | reverse complement strand
GCATAGCACATGGTTTCTGCTATGTCCAGCCAAAAGGGGTCTACGAATGCTTACGTTTTTCTACGATGGTGATACGCGAGGCATCCAGGCACAGCACACGCAGAGGATCGCGGATATCTTGGACCGCCTCGATGCGTCGGTTGTCGACTATCAAGATTATCATTAAGCGGTATCTAGCGAGGAGCATATGACTAATAGAAAACGACAGCCAACTCATCCGGGTGGAATATTGAAACGTCATTATATGGAACCGATGAATTTGACGGTGTCTGGGCTTGCAGATGATCTTCACGTTTCGAGAAAAACTGTGTCGAAAATAATAAACGAGCGCGGATCGGTAACACCGGAGATGGCTCTCAGACTTTCAAAAGCCTTTGAGACGTCGGCTGAACTCTGGCTGAATCTCCAGACCAACTACGACCTTTGGAATGCAGCTTCCCATTCTAAGGAATGGAAGAACATAAAAAAACTTATTACTGCATAACGCACTTCATCGATCCCGTAAAACTTACTCCCCAAAATGCCCAGAAAGCTCCTTTCCGGCTGCCATGGTAATGTGAGATTCGAAAATTGGTGACAACACACCATTCAATTGACATCAACGCATCATTCGATGTATCTTTGTTGTATGCGAACAACCCTTACCCTGGATATGGATGTCGAGAAACGTCTCGAACATTTGATCAAGTCGGAAAATAAGACAAAACGCGTACTTATCAATGATCTGCTGCGAAAAGGGATGGATTCAATCAAGACTGAGGAACCTTCCGAGAAAGTCATTTTTCAAACCAAATGCCGTGACCTTGGAGCATGCCGGTTTCCCAACCTGGATAATATAAGCGAAGTGCTTGCCGTCGCCGAGGGGGACAGTTTCAAATGAAGCTGGTTGATGCCAATATCCTCATCTATGCTTTTGACCGGGGATCGGTGCATCACAAGAAGTGCCGGATCTGGCTTGACAGCCATCTGAATGGAAAGCGAAAGCTGGGGCTTCCCTGGAATTCCTTGTTGGCCTTTGCCCGAATTGTTTCCAACCCGCGAATATACAGTTCTCCCGTAACCGTTAAGGAGGCATGGCAGCAGGTAGAGGAGTGGCTTGCAGTAAAAACAGTATTTGTCCCGGAACCTACGCCCGATCATCAGGCTGTTTTAGGTCACGTGATTCGATCGAGGGCGCTTACCGGCAACGATTTGCCTGATGCCCATCTTGCGGCCATAGCTTTGGAACATGGTCTTGTGCTCTGTTCCACCGACTCTGATTTCGCGAAATACCGGGACATCACCTGGGAAAATCCGATTGAGTAGCCGCAGGTTCAGCCGCTTGTTGCGGAGCTATGACGACGGGTGGAGTTCTCGAGTAACCTTGAGATCAGGGATCGTAAAAAAGTGCTTATCAGTCGATACGATAATCGCGTTTGATTGCAGGGCTGCCGTAGCTATTAGTATATCCGAGAGCGGCAGCACCTTTCCCTGTCGATCGAGTTCCCAAGCCAGCCGGCATGCGGTTTGCCAGAGAGCATTGTCGAATTCTACAGCGAGCAGCAAACTGAAGAACTCTTCCATTCGATTAAAAACCTGCCTGTCACGGATGCCCCGTAGAACTTCGCATATTACGATACCGCAAGTTATAAGCGTGCTATCTTCGAATTCCGCGGCATAAACTTGGACCGGATCTTCACCTCTCCGTATTGTCTCGATAAAGATTGATGAATCAACGAGGAACATCTTTTTCCCGCAGATCAGTGAGGCTGTATTCATTATCTATCGCATTAGCAAGCTGTTGTTTTGAAATTGATGTATCTGTGAGTTTTCTCTTGCGGGCAATTCGATCGGCTAACCTGATCGCTTCGTTTACCGCTTCTTTCTTTTTCTTGATTCCAACAACACTCATAAAGTGTTCAAGGGCTGCCTCGTCGATATCTATGGTCATTTTCATGGTTTTATTATATGGGGTTTTTCCCCATACTGCAATCCCATACAACCGCGGTATTGGTGCCGGTATTAATCTTGTGAACAGTCTGACGGTTGGGTTATAAAATACGCGACTATAAAGGATCTGTGCGCTGGCAGAGGTCTATGAACGTCCGGAGTTGGTTCGAAGTGTGCTCACCGCTCACAGCGCAAATGCTTCTATATCAGCAATTCACATTTCTTTGGCTTTTGTTTATGATAGGGCACACAAATATCCTGACTTTTGCAGCTGAAAAACAAAAAAACAGCTGTAAATCATTGTATACCAAT
>JABGPX010000095.1 GCA_018644745.1 Spirochaetales bacterium | reverse complement strand
CTGTCTCATTGAATGCTTCGCTCGGGCTGTGGCCGTTTTCTCTTAATGTGTCGTATTGAGCTTCCATTACACCGGCAAGGGCTCCCATGAGGATGCCGCGCTCTCCGGTCAGGTCACTCAATACTTCATGCTCGAAAGTAGTCGGGAAGAGATAGCCCGATCCGATGGCGATACCTACGGCGAGGGTTCTTTCCTCGGCTCTTCCTGTGAAGTCCTGGAATACACCATAGCTGGAGTTGATTCCGCTTCCATTCAAAAAGTTGGTACGTACACTGGCACCTGATCCTTTTGGTGCAACGATGATAACATCAACGTTCTCCGGGGGAATTACACCGGTCTGTTCTTTGTAAACGATGGAAAAACCGTGTGAAAAATAAAGTGCGTCTCCCTCATTCAGGCAGGGCTTTAGTTGCGGCCATACAGCCGTCTGCCCGGCGTCAGATACAAGATACTGAATTATTGTGGCTTTTTGCGCAGCTTCTTCGAGCTCGAAGAGAGTTTCTCCGGGGACCCATCCGTCGGTTATTGCCTTGTCCCATTCACGCTTGAATTTTGATGATTGACCGATGATTGTCTTGAATCCGTTATCTCTCATGTTCAACGCCTGGGCCGGGCCCTGCACGCCGTATCCGAGAACCGCGATTACTTCATCTTTCAATACATCCCGTGCTTTCTCAAGGCTAAACTCATCTCTGGTAACCACATTCTCTACTGTTCCGCCAAAATCGATTCGTGCCATTTACATACTCCTAAGTTTTTTTGTTTGCAAGTTTGAGGAGTATGTCACTTTTCTCCTGTTGTTTATAGTGTTATTTTATGTACACTGTGTTGCGTTATGCGCAATACAAATCCACCTGATTCGGACAACTAACATGGATCTTCACGAGCTGCGGCTTTTTCTGCATCTATCAAATTCGCTCCATTTCGGACGTACCAGCGAAGCATGTCATATCAGTCCGTCTGCTTTGAGTAGAGCAATTCAGCGTCTTGAGGAAGAAGCGGGAGACAAGCTGTTTATTAGAGACCGGCGGTCGGTTCAGTTGAGTGATATCGGCGCAGGATTCAAGCGGTTTGCACAGGAAACAATCGACAATTGGGAGCAGTTTCAAAACACCCTCGCTCAGGAGGATCTTCAGGGAGAACTTTTACTTTACGGGTCGGTTACCGCCGCGTACGGCGTGCTTTCGGATCTATTTTCTCGGTTCCGAACTCTTCACCCGAATATCCATCTCAGGCTGGAAACCGGCGACTCGGCCCATGCGATCGAGAAAATTCTTGACGGTTCTGCGGATATTGCCGTAGCCGCCCGGCCGGATAACCTGGCTAAGACCTTGAATTTTTCAACCCTTACCTCAACACCTCTCGTTTTTATAGGACCCGTTGTAGATTGCGATGTAACAAGGATGATTGCGAATAAAAGCATCCAGTGGGACAGTACTCCTCTCATTATCGCGGAACAGGCACTCTCACGAAAGCGGGTAGAGGAGTGGTTTCGCAAAATCGGGGTGCGGCCGAAGGTGTACGCGGAAGTCGCGGGGCACGAGGCCATCCTATCGATGGTCCGGTTAGGCTGCGGGATAGGTGCGGTACCGGAGCTGGTAATAGAAAACAGCCTTTTCAAAGGTGACGTTAGGATTCTGGATGTAAAACCAACGCTCCAGCCTTATGAGGTCGGTCTTTGTGTACATAAGGGACGAGTTACTTCTCCGATAGTACGTGCTTTTTGGAATGCCGCCGGGAACAAATAGAAGACGGCCTACGCTCCTTTGCGCTGAGCCTGACAAAGCCGCCTGTATACATCGCATGAATTTTCTAATTCTGTATGACTCCCACAAGAAACTATTTTCCCATTGTCTACTACATAGATGCGATCGGCATTTTTTATCGTCGACAGCCGATGGGATATAATGATTGTCGTCCTACCTTTCATTAATTTTTTCAAAGCGCGTCCGACTTGTTGCTCAGATTCTGTATCGAGAGATGACGTGGCTTCGTCAAGCAGAAGCATTCTGGGGTCTTTGAGAAAAGCCCGTGAAATTGCAATTCGCTGGCGCTGGCCCCCGCTTAGCAGCACCCCATTTTCACCTATTTGTGTATCATATCCGTCAGCAAGGCCGGCGATGAATTCGTGTGCTCCCGCCTGTTTTGCCGCTTTCATCACCTGTCTTTCCGTCGCCTTTGGGCTTCCGCAGAGAATATTTTCTTTTACTGTCATATCAAACAAATGGGTATCCTGCATCACC
>JABGPX010000096.1 GCA_018644745.1 Spirochaetales bacterium | reverse complement strand
CCTTGCCGCGTTTTAGCCTGCACATGCCGGCAGGAAGGTCGAGGTTGTCGCACACAACTACCAGGTTTTCTGTCCCTAGCTTATGCCTCCGCAGCAATCCGGGGAGAACAACGCCGGAATTATTCATGTATGTGAGAGGTTTCACAAGGGTGAGAGTGTGTTCGACATTGGAAATTTTCAGCAAGGGCCGGAACAGGGGCTTTTTAAAAACTAACCCCTGTTCCGCGGCCAAGAGATCCGCGGCGCGGAATCCTACATTGTGTCTAGTATCCCGAAAGCGTTCGCCGGGATTCCCAAGACAGATAAAAAGCAGGTCCAGAATCTATTCCTCGGAGGTTTCTTCCTCGTCGCCCTCTTCGCCTTCGGCAACTTCCCCTTCTTCGCCTTCCAGCAGTTCGCCTTCTTCCAGTTCTTCTTCCGGTTCTTCGATAACAACCGCTTTCGGCACAGCAACGGTTAGCACAACTAACTCGTCTGCAACGAGAAACTTTACACCATCAGGTGCGTCGAGATCGCTGATATGGATTGATGAACCGACATCCATAGATTCCACATCGATTTCCATATGCTCCGGAATATCTTTTGGTAGACACTCGACTTCGATTTCATGCATAAGCACTTCGAGCAAACCGCCCTCTCGAACACCAATTGGTGTTCCTGTTGTGCGGATAGGAATATGGGTTCTCAGTAGCTTTCCGCGTTCAATCTCGTAAAAATCTATATGTGTGATTGTTCCTTTTAGAATGTTTTCCTGGAAATCTTTAACAAGGACATCATAATCTTTATCATCGACATGAAGATTAATAATGGTGTTTTCAGATATTCTCTTGAATTTCTTCCTGAACTCTACCGCATCTACGGTAATTGGCGCGGTGCCGCTATGACCATATATAACCGCCGGGATTTTGCCGGCTCTCCGGAGCCGGCCTGACGGGCCTTTTCTCAGCTCGGTGCGCGCCGACGCGCTTAGTGTTTTCTGATCCATACTACAACCTCTTAATTCTTTGTATTCTCTGGGACGGCAGGATTCGAACCTGCGATTACCGGTACCAAAAACCGGTGGCTTACCACTTGCCGACGTCCCAAATTTCGCCCCGTTTATTACCTCGGGCGCGTAGCTCAAGACATAGCAGAAACATCAGTTTTTGGCAAGGAAATGTGTTCTAGTTTCTAACTGTTTTTCAGAAGAAATTCAAGCACTCGCTACCGCGGGAGAAATATCAGGTAACGGGAGGTCAGCTTTCGATACTTTCTGCACTATCCGACGATTCGTGATCGCCCTCAGCCGCCGCGGGTTCCATTTCTACTTTTCGATATTCTTCCAGGATCTTTATCTGCAGTTGTCCGCGAAAATCGGAATTTATCGGATGGGCAACATCCTTATACTCTCCGGTCTTTGTTTTCCTACTCGGCATTGCGATAAATGCCCCATTCTTTCCCTCGATGACTTTAACATTGTGAACGACGAAACAGTCGTCAAAGGTTACCGTAACATATGCTTTGAGCTTTCCATCAGCGGCAACTTTGCGGATGCGGATATCGGTTATGTCCATGGGACCCCCCTCGCCCCTACATCATGCAGGTAATTTTATTGTAATACGCCGTACAGCGAACTTGCAAGCGTTTCTTTTATCCAGATTCGGCTGCCTTTTATCACGTCCGAGGCGCGGGAAGCCTTTTCGTAACTGTTAAACAAACCAAAACACAACGAGCCGCTTCCGGAAACCGAAGCAAGAGCGGCGCCGTTTTTTTCGAGTACATTTAAAATTATCTCTATCGAAGGGAAACGCCGACGGAGTATCGGCTCAAAGGAATTATAATACTGCCCAAGTTGATTATCTTCCCGCAATTCGGTGTTCAGCCCTGCAAAATCAGAGTCCTGAGACGATGAATGATCGTTGAACTCGTCCAGCCATTTGAAGGCGTCGGCTGTAGAAATGGAAAATCCCGGGTCCACAAGAAGCACCCACCACGTTTTTTCCGGCATAAAGCTTTCCACCTCTTCCCCTCTCCCTCCAACAAGAGCCGCAGGTCCATGCAAGAAAAAAGGAACATCGCTCCCAATTTGCGCGGCCAAGGGTTTAAGTTCTTCCCGGCTCATGCCGGTGCCGCAGAGAAAGTTGAGCGAAATCAGGACGCACGCCGCGTCGCTCGAACCGCCCCCCAACCCTCCGCCGATGGGAATTCTCTTGCAGATTTCAATATCGACTCCTGACGAAACGTTATTATGCTCCAGAAAGATTT
>JABGPX010000097.1 GCA_018644745.1 Spirochaetales bacterium | reverse complement strand
CCATCATCATAAAACCTCCAAAAAAAGCCCGATACTGAGTTGCTTCAGCATCGGGCTTGTGTTCTTGTTCCGGAAACTCTCAGTTTATAAGCTGAAAGCTCCGTATAGAACGCCGAGCTGAATCTACAAGTAGTAGTAGAGCGTTGAGAAGAAAAAGATTCAGCTTGTTTAACACGGCGTTCATATTGATGCGATTATTCTTATATCTTGCTGTTGTGTCAAGGGCTTGTCATTGAAGTGCCGAATCGAAATCATCGATGATATCAGCTATTCCTTCAAGGCCGACGGATACACGTACCAGGTCGTCGGTTACACCAGCATTTCGCCGCTCTTTGTCCGTGCAGGTTGCGTATATCGTAGACGCCGGATGGATTACCAGGGTTCTCGAGTCACCAAGATTTGCGGCCTGCTTTGCCATGTTCAGGCTATTAATAAATGAGAAACACTTGTCCTTGTCGGCAAGGCGTAATGTGAGGAGTCCTCCTCCCCGACCACCGAAGTGGCGGACAGCCCGTTCGCGGTACGGGCTGTCTTCGAGTCCAGGATAGTTTACACCGGAAACTGCGGGGTGGGTTTCCAGATGCGTTGCCAGTTCTAACGCGTTCGCGCAGTGGCGATCGGTTCTCAACTGCAGCGTCTCGATGCCAAGCAGGTGAAGATAGGCATTGTGCGGTGCCATGCAGCCGCCGGTATTGCTGAATATGGTCTGACGGGCGTGGGCGAGAAATCCGAATTGAGCGCCATACTTGGAAATAGTTTCAACAAGCGCATCATCAGCATATGCTGACCAGTCGAAACAACCCGTGTCTATGAACACACCGCCGACGGCTGAGCCGTTTCCCGTAATCGACTTTGTTGTTGAATGAATCGTTAGTGCAGCTCCAATGTCTCCCGGATTGAACAGAACCGGAGAGGGTAGAGTGTTGTCAACAATGAGTGGGATGGTGCGTGATTTACATTGAAATGAAAGGGCTTCGAAATCCGGGATATCGAGAGCCGGATTGCCCAGAGACTCGACAAAAACGAGCTTTGTTTTTTCGCCGATAGCCGTTTTTATCTGATCTGTATCCGAGGCGTCAAAGTATTTTGTGGTAATGCCGTAGCGCCGAAGTACGTCGTTAAAAAAGTGGAGCGACCCGCCGAAGAGGCTCGATCCTACGGCTAATTCATCTCCCTGCTTCAACAGGGCAAATAGGGCCGCCGAAATGGCCGCCATTCCGGATGCAAGCGCCACCGCACCTATCCCTTTCTCGAGAGCCGCCATTCTTGCTTCGAAGACACCGACAGTTGGATTGCTTAACCGCGAATAGATATGCCCGGGACGCCTGCCTCCAAACGCATCGGCCATGGTCTCCGCGGTATTGAAATTAAAAGAAGCGGTTCCGTAGACAGGTACGGATGTGGCATTTCCGTGCCTTGAGCTGTCATAGCCGGCGTGAAGCGCTTTTGTCATAAAGTCTCTGTATTCCATATGTTTGAACAGTACTCATGACGGGAAGACGAGTCAAACCATCGAAATATTATGTGTATAGACCATAGAACTCCCCGCAGGTATTACCGAGGATTTGATCTTGCTCATCCCGGCTGAGTCTCGATACATAGTCTACCGTGGTATTCATCACGACCCGATAGTTTCCCGCGCAGGTACAGACCGGCCAATCCGACCCGATCATGATACGCTCAGGACCAAAAGCTTCCAGTACAACATCCATGTACGGCTGAAGGTCCTCCGGCTTCCAGGCCTCCCAATTTGCTTCGGTTACCATACCCGACAGCTTGCAGTTTATGTTTCCCCGTTGTGCTAACTCAAGAAGGTCTTTTCGCCAGGGCTCGATTACCTGGGCTTCAATAAGCGGTTTTGCAAGGTGATCCACAACAAAGGGCTGGTTCGGGTACATATCAGCCAGCCGTATCGCCGAGGGGATGTGGTCGGGTCTCAGCAACAGGTCATAGGTGAGACCATGTTTTCCTAAGGCACCGATTGCCTGCACGTGTGCCAGACTTAACGCATATTCAGTGTCCGGCATATCATGGATGAGTTCCCGAAGGCCTTTGAGCTTTTTCCTCGCGGATAAGCGCTCTAAATCTTCCTGGAAATCTTCAGATTCAAAATCCAGCCAACCTACGACACCGAGAATCCACGGGTGCGTGTCAGCCAGATCGAGAAGAAACTCTGTTTCCTCGATCATCTGTCTTGCTTGAACTGAAACAGTACCGCCGAATCCGGTGTTCTCCATTTCAGGTTTGAGA
>JABGPX010000098.1 GCA_018644745.1 Spirochaetales bacterium | reverse complement strand
TTCGTATTTCAAATTGATCCAGGAGCCCGAAAATAGTTTTTGCTCGCTGATGGCATTGCTCCGGGCTGTTTTTTAGCAAGTAACTTTATCCTGCTTTTCACGAACATGGTCCTGGCTTTCAATCCCAATACCAAGGAGTAGACAGAAGGTTTTATGGGAAACTAAAACCCGCTCTTCCCGAAGGCCGGAATGGGCGGGTGGATTGTGCGATGATGACTAGAGATCGTAGTCTGGCATGATAGCTTTGCAGCAATGAGTATTTAGTAGTAAACGCAGAAAGTTAAATGCTGTGTCTCCGCTTGCATCGTACTTGGGGATGTACGAAAATTACTATATCGCTCTCTGAAATCGCGGTAATTGATCGTGAATCGCTGCTACGGATTTAGTCTCCGTTACCTTGGAGCGGAACTCGCGGACCTTTGAGGGAGTGTTCACATGGCGTGGAATACTGAAAAATACAATGTTACCTATGGGGCAAAACGCACCACATTAACGACCATCTGGCGCGAAGTCTTCGGTAATGATTATCCCGAAGAAGCAGAGCCTACTGGCTTTGTTACGAAGACAGATCTCATCCGTATATCGGAGTTGCTATCTGTCGGTTTGGGTTCGACGATATTGGACATCGGCTGTGGTAGCGGCGGACCGGGGCTGTATGTCGCGCGGGAGTTGCGATCCGAACTTGTGGGAGTTGACCTTTCCGCGGTTGCTGTTGAAAACGCCAAGTTGCGCGCTGATGATTTTGACATGTCAGAACGAGCACGGTTTATCTGTGCGGATGTCTGCTCAACCGGACTTTCCAGTGATCGGTTTGATGGAGCAATGAGCGTGGATGTTCTGCATGCGGTCCCGGACCAGTATGCGGTTATGTTGGAAGTGGCGAGGGTTCTTAGGACGAATGCTCAATTTGTGATCACAACATGGGAAAGTGTTGATACCGGCAAGGACCACTATGATTCGCGTCTCACGGCCACGGGATTTCAGGTAGAAGAGCATTATGACAAGCCTGATTGGGAACAGCGACAACGAGCGGTCTGCGATAAGATTATTGCGCAAAAGGAAAGCATTCGGGCTGAGATGGGTAAAGCGGCGGCGGACCCTGTCATCGTAGAAGCAGAGCAAACAGCCGGCATGCTAAAGATGCTTCGACACGTGACAATAAGCGCCAGAAAAGTTTAGAAAATACCGCACCAGACTTGGGCATTGTCTCCCTCACCGAGAAGTAGACAGTTTGCCCCCATTAGGGAAATGAAAACCCGCCCGCCTCAGAGACGGATATGGGCCGGTGGAATGTGCTAGCTGATGACTAACTATTTTTCACGGGCAAAAGGATCGTCGAAGATGTATCGCCAGCTTCCGCCTGCCTGCAGACGCACAATCTCTATTGCTTGGTGTGTGGTTTCCGAGGATCCACTGCCGGAGTCTGCCGTCTTCATCGTCCAGTTGTTATAAAGCACGGCTAGGTCGTCTCCTATCGCAACTGTCCGAAAAATATCCATGCTAATCTGCGGTTTCAGTTCTGCAAGCGGTTCGAGAACCTTGCGAATGTTAGGCAAACCTGTATGCACACTTCGATCACTACGGACGAATGTCGCTTCTTCATCGTAGAGTGATAGCAGTGCATCAAGGTCACCTTTTCCGACGTACTTTCCGAAAAGAATTGTGCAGTCCTCCGGTTTGGTTGCCGGCATTTCTTTCCTCCTGTGGTTACTTCGCTATAGGGCTAATGTATGAGTCAAGCAAAAAGCAAAGCAAATGAGGAGGTAGCCTGAACACGCCATTATGGGCAGCCAATTATCTGCGGGTTTCAACGCCGCTTAAGCGTTTTATATTTCCTGAGGCAACCCAAATTCCTCCATCTCAGCCTTTTGGATGTAGGTCATGTTCCATGCTTCAATAATCTTCCCCTCAGACAGGTGCAAAATTATACAGATTTTAGCAGTCCTTTCTCTTGACGACCATGTCTCCCAAGTAACAACCCTGTTCCCTTCGCCCAGCATATCTTCGATAGAGATTTGCCAATCCTTTCCCACTACGTCAGCGACTACAGCGGCGAAGTCTCTTCCCACCCTTCATTTTCTCTTGGTGTGATAGAAAAAATCAGGAGATAGTATTTCCCGTACCGCAGCCGAATCCCCTTTTGAAATCGCTTCACGAAACCGCTTGACAATAGCTTTGTTTTCTTCTACTGACATTTCTTTTTTCCTCGTTCTTTTATTTACTGAAAGTCTAATGCATCGGCCACACCGGCTG
>JABGPX010000099.1 GCA_018644745.1 Spirochaetales bacterium | reverse complement strand
GGGTGGATTTGGAACGGCGGCGGATGGCTTGCAAAGCTCGGATTTCATGATTTCGCGGGTTCAACGGTTGTGCACTCGGTCGGCGGATGGGTCGCTCTGGCAGGAGCATTGATTCTTGGAGCTCGACGAGGCAAATACATGGTGGTCAACGGCAAAAAGACCGCAAAAGCCATTCCCGGACATAATATGCCCCTCGCGGCGCTCGGAGTATTCATTCTCTGGTTCGGTTGGTATGGATTCAACGCAGGAAGCACTCTCTCAGGTACCGACCTTTCAATCGGGGCAGTTGCGGTATCCACAACCCTCTCCGCTTCGGCGGGCGCGATTGCGGCGATGATCACCTCCTGGATTTGGTTCGGGAAACCCGACGCTTCCATGTCATTGAATGGCGCCCTTGCCGGCCTTGTCGGCATTACCGCGGGTTGCGCGGTTGCGACACCAGGCGGCGCGCTGATCATTGGAGTTATCGCCGGCGTGCTGGTAGTTCTTTCAGTCGAGTTCATTGACAAAGTTCTCCATGTTGATGACCCGGTCGGCGCGGTTTCGGTGCACGGCGTATGCGGCGCATGGGGTACCCTTGCTGTAGGTCTATTCGCGAATACCGATGACATGAAAGGGCTTTTTTTCGGCGGCGGTTTTGGTCAATTGGGCATCCAGGCGCTTGGAATACTGTCCGTATTTGCCTGGGCATTTGGCCTGGGTCTCGTGCTGTTCTTCCTTATTAAGAAGACCGTGGGTTTGCGGGTTTCAGATACGGAGGAACTGCAGGGCCTTGATATCAGCGAGCACGGATCTGAAGCTTACTCGGGTTTTCAGATTTTTTCAGTCCAGTAATAACAGGAGAAATTGGAAATGAAGCTAATAACCGCGTACATACAGCCGCATAAACTTGAGGATGTTAAGCAAGCCTTGTTCAGCGCTAACGTGGCGAAAATGTCGGTAACCAACGCGCTTGGATGCGGTCAGCAGATGGGATACCACGAGTCGTATCGCGGCGTCGACATCGAGGTAAATTTGCTCAAGAAAGTAAGAATTGAAATCGGTGTGAATGACGAATTTGTCAAACCTACTGTTGATGCAATAGTTGCGGGCGCCCGCACAGGCAGCATAGGAGACGGCAAAATATTCGTTACACCCATGGAAGAATGTATCCGAATCAGAAGCGGAGAAACTGGAAGTGACGCGATCGGCTGATCCGCACGATCCATTGCGGCACGGCGGTGCAACCAGCTGTTCCTCCGTGCCTTATTTCATTCTGAGTTCAGGCAGAAACAGCGCGAACCATGGTTTCGTAGTTTTTCATTGCCAAATCGGAAACTTCTCTGCCATAGGGCGCGGCAGTCGGCATCAGTACAAATCCCCGTGCTTTCCGGCCTGCTTCAACAGATTCTCTGACTTTTCGCTCAAAGCTCACCGCGTCAAGATTTTCGATATCTGAGACCTCGACATTGCCGAAGAGACTCAACCGGTCACCATACAGCTCAACGACTTCCGAAAGCTCTATGTCCCCTTGCCCGGGAGGCTCGATGGGATCAATGGCGTCTATTCCCATATCCATCATTGCTGGAAGTGCAGATGTTATACGGCCGTGACAATGCAGTCGGGCGAAACCGCCGTATCGATGGATCGTATCTACTATTGGTCCTGTATATGTATTTACATATTCGCGGAAAAGGTAAGGAGGCAGATATGGTTCTGTGGCGAATTCGGGTCCAACGACTCTCCACAGATGACCAGGAAACTCCCTTGATAGGAATTCGGCTCTCGCATACAGCGGCTTGGCAACTTTTTGGAGCAATGCGTGAAAGCGCTCCTGCTCAGTAAGCGCGATTATCGTGTACTCTTCCATGCTGAACATTTCGGCGGCAACACAGAGGGGATCGGCCGATCCAGCCATTACAATACCGCGATCGTTAAGCTGGTTTTCGTCGGAAACCATATTTTCTACGGAATATGCGGCCTCAAATATTTCATCAGGAATTGTCAGGTAGGCATCAAGATCGTCGGTGTCCTTTAGGAGATGCTCGAGAGCCCAGGTAGTGTGAACTTCAGGATCACGTCTCTGCAGCGAAGTAAGCTCCCGCCCTCCTGCATGAATAATCGTCCGGGTAAAACGACTGCCCTTTTCGAGATATACCTCGCTTGAAACATACTTATCGTAATCCGGATGCCGGGACACACATTCTGGCGACCGCATTAGGATCAAATCTGTCTTTGTTTCTGCTAAATCGATTGCCTTATTGATAGCTGTTAAAACATCA
>JABGPX010000186.1 GCA_018644745.1 Spirochaetales bacterium | reverse complement strand
ACCGGTCACATACGCCCTATTAATAAAAAATCCTTCGTCAAAAACCAGCATCGGCAGAATGATGTAGCAGTTATTGGCCGAGGAGAGCGAACGGGTCCGGTCGAGCAACTGCCGCCAATTGCGGCCCTCTTCTTTTGCGGCTTCCGCATCTAGGCCAAAGACATTGAATACCTCTGGAAGACAGCAATAATCGGCACCGCGACTCAAAGCAAACTCGAGATATTCGAATCCTTTCTCAATACTCGCCTGATTGTTAGCGATGGATTTTTCTTCGAAAAACGGGGGCTGAATCGCGGCAATTGTCGTTAACTTCAATGAAGTCCCTCTATATCCGCGACCGTATCGCGGAGAACGTTCGGAAAGTCGGTGAGTATCCCCCGCTGTCCCATGTCGAGAAATCGCCGGTTATCCGCGTCGATATTTGAATAAAACATATTGCTGCGAAATCCGAGGTTATTACTCATCCGGCAAAACTCCGGTGTAACCATGCTATGTAACGGCTGGATGTAGCGTATGCCGAGATCTCTCTGCTTCGCGAGCTCACCACGGTCCAAATCTCCTTGCCGTTCCAATACGCAAAGCTCTATTCGCGGATTTATCTTCCTTACTTGATCCGCGTCGATATAGGTACTCATGGTGAGGTACCCCTCGGCGTACAGATCATAGTTGTGGTAAAGACCGCAAATAGTTTCCAGCAGAGGCGACGACGCGTCATACACCTGGATATTCAAACCGATCCTCCCTTTCAGACAGTCAAGAACCTCGGCAAATGTCGGGATTGATGATTCCGGATATGCTGGTTTATCAAGGCGAACGCCGGATGATCCAGGTCCCTTCCACATGGAAAAATTTAATAACCTAATTTCCTCGAGAGTAAAATCTCCGGGTACGCCGCTCCCATTTGATGTGCGATCAACCGTCGAGTCATGCAGCACCACGGGAACATAGTCTTTTGTCCCGCGCAGATCAAACTCGACAAGATCCGCTCCCGCCTTCACCGCCTCTTCAAATGCGAGCAATGTATTTTCCGGATACTCGCCGGAAAAACCCCGATGGGCGGTTACGACGACTCGTGATGGATTTTCATATAGTTCAGCGATATTCATTTGTCTCCATCTGTTTACCCGATAGCAATAACATTGTCGGCAACTTTGATCTGGATTCTTTGATTCGCCACGAGCTCTCCCCATGTACGAAAGTCATCAGGCGGCTCATACGCATACGTGAAAGGATTATAATTACCCGGGAACCCGGTCATCGTCAACATGAGGTCTGTCGCCGCAGCTTTCACCCCGTCGTCGGTAGATCTCAATCCGCCGTAAAAATCGTTTCCCGGCCATGAGACATGGTCCCACGCGACCACACTGTAGAGATCACACTCTGAGAAATCATCACCTGCTTCCTCATAGCTCTGAGGATGACACAGCTGCGAAAGGCCGGTGTCAATTTCGCACAGCGGTCGGGTAAAAAAGCTGAGATGCCCGATTTCGTGCCTGCCGTTCTCGCACTCTCTGTATGGGTCATACCAAACCGCGCGGATTCCGGAAAGTGATTCACAATGGCGGCTGAGAATTCCATACAGCGCATCGCGCAGCAGTGAACCGAGAGTTCCTTTGAACTTTCCTGCAAACTGACCACAGCCAAGCCCGGGAATCGTAATAAAAGCGCTTCTGCCCCGCGCTTCCGCACTCCGGCCGGCATAGGCGAGCAGCGGGAGCAGCCGCCGCTCATAAAGGGCCTCAAAGAGATCTGCATCTACCTTTCCGTCTTTCACAATTGCCCAATCCGCCGGCTCCTTGCCCTGGCCATTCCGCAATAATGCTCCCGGGATAAAAAGCAGTGTTCCGGAAAATGGCTCCTCGAAAACCGTGGGATTCTGATGGCGGCCGTCGTCGTATATCGTTACGTCTGCGGCGATACCTATGTCTCCAAGTATTCCAAGTTCATCGGCACTCCAATCCGACCCATCACCATGTACGGCGCTTTCGGCGAAGATCATAGGCGGCTTGGTATCGAGCAATGCCTGGAGAAAGGTGGTTTCATCATGCAAATACATGAGGCCGCTCTCTAATACCCGCTTGAGCCTGTTTCCAGCCAGATTCGAATTGCCGGCAAGCCTCTTCAGGTAATCTATGAGCCGTTGCCGAGTTTCCGCATGCATCAGGATTTGATAGGACCTGTCTTCGCTGTTGCTCGCGGGAAGAGAATTGCCGCTTAATGCAGCCGTAGCCGCTCCTGCTGTGTCGGATGGCAGATATCGGGAG
>JABGPX010000239.1 GCA_018644745.1 Spirochaetales bacterium | reverse complement strand
CCTCGATAGCATACGTGCTTACCGCCCCGGCAAACTTTTCCTGCTCAGATTTTTTTCCCGTCAGTACGGGAATCGCCAGATAATTCTCAGCAAAATCACGGTACACTTCAAGGATCGTCAATGTTTCCTCTACAGCCTCCGCCTCTGTCTCGTGAGCGGTATGACCTTCCTGCCAAAGAAACTCGGTGGTGCGTAAGAATAAACGGGTTCTTTTTTCCCACCTGAGCACATTGGCCCATTGGTTAATGAGAATCGGAAGGTCCCGATACGACTGTATCCACTTCTTGTACATACTCCAAATAATGGTTTCAGATGTGGGGCGAAGCACAAGAGGTTCTTCGAGCTTCTCACCACCGGCATGTGTTACAATCGCGAGCTCTGGGGCAAAGCCCTCGACGTGCTCCGCTTCCTTGTGAATAAAACTCTCCGGAATAAGCATGGGAAAATAAGCATTTGAATGGCCGGTTTTTTTGAACATGCCATCTAATACTTCCTGAATTCGCTCCCACAGGGCGTATCCACGAGGACGAATTACCATACACCCCTTCACGGGCGAGTAGTCAGCGAGTTTTGATTTTAAAACAATGTCAACGTACCACTGGGAGTAATCTTTCTCCCTAGTAGTGATTTTTTCAGCCATTTTCGTACCTTTATTGTAGTGCCCGGAAGCTTGCTAGGACCTGATTTCCAAATCCTGTCATAGAAACGAGTAAAATGAAAGTAGCTATTATAAGAAACAAAGGGCGCCCCAAATACGCTGCTGGCGGATATTTAACGATCTACGGCCTAGCAAGCTTTGGGGCATTACATGCGGATCATCCAATATAGACGGTTTCGACCATATATCTGATATTCACACCAGAGTCGGTCTTCTCTTCCTTCTCTACAATGAAGATCATCGACGCAGAGTCCGGAGACAGCAGAATTTGCCTGATTTTATACTGCTTCACGCCGGGGCGGCGGTAGGTGGGCAGACCAATGGTGAAATGCTTTTCCGAGCCATTTTTTTCAGTAAGAGTCATATTGATATGAAAAGAGGCGCTGATGTTGTCTCCGCTCCCTGATGCGGATTGCAGTAAATCGATTTTGTAAGCACGACCCGCGGCAAAATCGCGAAATGAGAGATTCGCTTTCGGCTCGTCACCATTTACCAGAATGTACAAAAGCCGACCGGTTTTCATATGGTTGATGTCATACTGCCGCTGCTGCTGTTCGGCATCACGATAGAGAGTAAAAAGCGCCCCAATACCGTCCTGTCCTGGCTCGAGTTCTTCATCATATGTCGCTTTTTTCACACCATCAGGAGTGAATCGGTTCGATCGGACATCAACTGTGTAGAGCTCAGCATACAGCTTAAGCGATTTTTCGATTACACCATACTGACCGAATAGGAAATATTTTCCATTTTCCGAAAAACCGAGATTTTGAAAGCTCGCAATGTCTCCGGAGAATGCTGTGCCGGTCAAAAACAGGAGAAGACAGATTCCCAGTACCCTTTTCACTATTAATGCTCCTATATACAAATATCGATCTTTTAGACCAGATCTTTAGCACCTTCGTACGTACTGATATACTCAAGTTGAGGAAGCCACACATGACTATCAAAACTAGAAACAATATTATTTTATTGGGACTCACCCTTATTGTCATTCTATTTGCCGCTTTCCTCATTTCAGTCTTTCTCATCTTCCAACGGGTTTCCATTTTCAGCACCTCGGTTCTCCAGGATATCGATCTCACCGCTGTGCTCATTTCCCTTCTATCTGAGCTGCTTTTCTGTCTTGCTTCGGTGATTATCTTCTACTTCTCCTTTCGCAAAACCACATCTCCTGAGATTTTTTTCTTTATCATTTTTCTCATTGCTATGGCATTTGATGCGCTCAAATCGAGCCAGGCGCTATTTACTATACTGAATCTCTCACCCTACTACGGCGTTCTTCTCACTCGAACAATATATTTCGGCAGATTCGCAGGCACTCTTTCTATTCTCGCAAGCGGAATATTCCTGCATGGGGCAGAGTATCAGCGGATGGAGATCTATCTCGGTATAGTACTGCTTCTTTCATTCGCTCTTTCTGCCGCGATCCCGATAGACATTACTGCTGTTGATAATAATCTGCTGTTTACCGTCGGTAACTCAAGAGAACTCGGTATAATCAGCGTTCTCTTCCTCACCTTTGGCGTTCTCAACCATGTTCTTTACGGCATTCAGAACTCGAATAAGGATTATGGATTGATGGCCCTGGGATTGACGCTTGTCGTAATCGGTAGAGAAATTCTCTTTTTCAAGAGCGGTTCGATCGCGCTTATTACAGCATTTCTTCTATTGATCGGCGGGGCGACACTTTATGGTGAACGAACCCATGAGGTGCGGCTGTGGTCCTAATTGATAATTGAATAGCTTTAGCCACTGCTGCTGCAGGTTTTTTCGAGGTACTATATGCCCATTACCCAACAAACGCAATGAGCTGACTGGCGATGAAACCCGTACCGACAGGAACGATGATATTATCGAGGTCTCGGGTAGGAAGCGCTTCCAGTGCGGTGGCCGCAATAGAGATCAGGATTGATAGGTTAAGATTACCGGTTACGCGATACGCAACAAACAGCACAACAAGAAAACAAGCAAAGCTTCCGGCGTAGGTTTTACCGCCGGTGAATGGAATTGTTACATATCCGTAGAGCTTACCGACCAGGCTGGAAATACTGTCGCCAAAAGCAAGAGCGAGAATAGCTATAGCAGCTGCCGGATCCGGATAGAGCATCAAGGCGAGCATGGCGCCGATACCAAGAGTGATGGGACCGAGAACAAAATGCCCACGATCGCGGTCTCGTGAGGCAAGCTCGGTAATTCGAGAAATCAGAAATACTTCGTGGCCGCGAGACCGAAGAAATTCCGCGATTGTGTATAAAAGTGTGCCGCTAGCCACGAGAATCATAGTGGCCGGAGTGTTGATAGCGGCAAGAAATGGTACCGCCGCGATCAAAATATGAATCGCTTTTCTGAAGAGTTCTGTCTGAAGTCCTCTTAGCTTTAATTGTATATTTACTGGCGGTAGTTGAATACTCGCTGCTGAATACATTGCCATATTGAGAGTAGTACATGCAAGAACAAGACCAACATCAACTAATAAATGAGAAAAAGATAATCCCTTCTATAGCAACAAATTAAAAACGCAATATTACGCTATATTAAAAGAATTTAATAATGTGTATAAAAAAAGATACAGGGAAATTCATATTTAACTACGAATTTGAGTTTTTTTCTTCTTTTCGGGTAACATTATTAACAGCCCGGACTCGAGCTTGATTATAAGATACCATAAATTCGAGAATTTGTAAACAAGAGGTTCCGAGAACTCCCGGAGAAGAGAACGGAGCTCATGTGGTCAAGTGTATGTATAACCGGGGTAAAATCCGCGGAAGCTCGGTTATGTCTTTGAGAATGACAAATTTCCTTTCTGGAAACATGATCTCCATGTCAGCCCGACTGTTCTCCATTGTCGAAACGCAAAACGTGTGTATTCCTGCTTTCCGATTCTCTTCGCATGCCATCCGCACATCATGCTGAGCGTAGCGGGTTTCTGGATCGTAACCCTGGTCCATCGGCCTGCCGTCGGTAACCAGGATTATCAGCATTCTCCGTGTAACCTCCCTACGAAGCTTGCTTCCGGCGTGTCTGAGAGCGGCACCGATGCGGGTTGAACTCGAAGGCACCGCGGAGAAAAGTCTCCCGACCGCCTGGCTGTCCCAATCATCATGGAAATCTTTATAAACAAAATATCGGCAGTTCTGTCTGCCGTTGCTGCTGAATCCGCAGATCGAAAAGCGATCTCCAAGACTCATAAGTCCTTCGCCAAATATCAATGCCGCCTGTGTCTCGATATCCAGGATGCGCTGCCCCCCGGACATTTCATCGGTTGATCCGCTTACATCGAGAAGAACCATCACCGACAGGTCGCGGCGCTCTATTTTAGTGCGTTCATAAAAATCTATTTTCGGCGACGGATCCCGCTTTGAATCGACCAGATATTGAATGAGTAAATCATGGTTAATTCCATCCCCTTCCGAAAGCCGCTTCATTTTGTTCGCCGCGGCGGGTTTCAGCATTTCAAATATCCGCCGCACCCGTTCTACCTGCTCGCGAGCTGCATCGGGCCTTGAGTAGTCACCTTCTACTTCCGGAGTATCCTCAAAAAGGCTGCAAAAATCGCGGTAATATGTCCCCTCATCGCTGCTCCACTCATCATAGAGAAATGGCACCGATTTCCGGGCATCCGAGGATACATCCGTACCTTGCTCGTTATCAGTCAGACCGGGCTGTTCCGGATCCTGCAGGTCTATCTCAGTATCGGCGTCGGTTGAATCGGAATCCATATCATCAAACTCCGCCATCATTTCTACGAGCTCATCATCTAAATCAGCGTTATCATTAACCTCACCCACCGACCCATCCAGATCCTTTGATAGATAATCGCCAAGATCCCCCGGTATAGCTGGGTAGTGAAAATCCGGCAGGAATGAAATCGAAGTGACGGGGCTTGTTCCGATTTCGGGCAGAGCGGTCTGCATCTCTTGAAGGAGCTTGCTATCATCTGCGTAAATAACCTTCAGGCTGGAGACGATATCCATGCTCTCAGCCGCCGTCCTGAGCAGATAGGGTATCATTTCATGCTCACGATAAACTGTGGGATCAATAGCCGACATTAGAAGGCGGTAAAAAAAGAGCTCCATGTCGCCGCCAGGTCGGCAGCTCTCAAGCTCTTCCTGCAATCTCCGCCGTATCATCGGCTTCGCCCCTGGCCAGCAATCGGCAATATGGAGAAAGACTCTGGCACATTCCAACATGGTGAGGACATTTACATAAGCTATCGAGTGAGGAGTTTCCTGCGCGATGAGATCATCGATAACGGCATACCCTTTTCGGCCGTGAAGGACGGGAAAGCTCCGGCACCGATACATAGCAGCTGCGGAAACCGCCATAAGGAGAAACTCACGTTTATTCGCTTCCTGGTCGGGATATTTTCTCATCCTCTCGGGAAGAAACAGCCATCCGTAGAGACAAATGACTGAAGTGCCCCGCTCTCGCAATGTCTCGCGTTCAAGCAGCCCGGCGGGCTCAATAGGAATATTTTTTCCAGTCAGCATGAGAAGAAGCCGCTCAAGAGATTCAGACACATCTAATAACCTGGTTTCACGGGTCAGCTCGAGGATATAGGCTTCGGAGCTCGCCAGCTTGCATTCCATGAAACGCAGACCCGCCTTGGTGCTTTCCTTGAAGATCCGGATTCCTTCTTCTGCGTAGTGGGGGATCTCGGAAAGCAGCAGCCGCTGGAGAATAAACCCATAACCCTGGAGAAAAGAAAAGCCCAGCTCGATATCTATTTTGGCTAATTTCCTCAGCCAGGTGAGAAGGAACTGTACTTTTTCCGGACTGTCCCCAAAGCCACCGTCTTTCAGAATTCGATAATATTCAATTCCATAGAACATCTTTGCTTCTGAGAATTGGCTGCCTATGCGGATTATTTCGCCGAAGATCGCGGGCAAGTCAAAAATCCAAGCAGACGGGCCTGTGAGAGAATCTAGAAATTCCTTGAGTACATGATCGTAGAGATTTTCTTTTGAACATTGCAGCAAAGAGAAAAAATGCCTGGTGAGCTCTTCCCGTTCCGGACCGAGGTAACCTTCATTAAACAGGCGTTTGATCGTTTCCGCGAAGATGTCGCGATAACCCCAGGTTACGCTTGAGGCGGAAAAATCCTGATAGTTCACATTTCACCGAAATACAAATTTACGATGTGATGGATCGATTCCATAATCTCCACCTCATCGACAAGAGTCTGACTTATCGCCGCGGTTGACGCTTCCACAGGCGAAAGGCCTTCATTCATCAATCTTCCAACGTATACCAGCAGGCGAGTGCTGACTCCTTCATCAAGGCCGAACCCTTTTAGTTCACGGATGCGTGCGCCCATGCGGGCGAGCTTCATGCTTTCCGGGGAAGATAAACCGGTTTCTGTTTTAATGATTTCCGCTTCGGTATCAATATCCGGATAAGAAAACAGCAGACTCGCGAACCGCTGCTTTGTGGACTGCTTTAGATCTTTGACAATGCTCTGATATCCGGGGTTATAACTCAACACCATCATAAAATCATGGTGGGCTTTGATAACTTCACCGGTTTTATCAAGATAAAGCATACGGCGGTCATCAGTAAGGGAATGTATTATTACGGTTGTATCTTTCCGTGCTTCTACAATTTCGTCAAGATAGCAGATTCCTCCGTGCCTCACAGCCAGGGTCAGCGGTCCATCCTGCCACATGGTTTCACCATCACGAAACAGAAAACGTCCCACAAGATCAGCTGCCGTGAGATCCTCGTGGCATGATACAGTGAGAAGCGGTATCTGGAGCTGAAATGCCATGTGTTCGATAAAGCGGGTTTTTCCGCAGCCGGTCGGGCCTTTGATCGTTAAAGGTATTTTGCTTCGAAAAGCAGCTGTGTATATTCGCTCTTCGTCATGTTGCGAAATGTAATTCGGTTTTTGACTTACACGGAACTGTTCAATATCTGGGGTGGTTTTCATAGTATTGATATGATTGTAGGGAAAAGAGGTTCTCTCGAAAAGGGGACACGGGATAGGCCGTCTACACTATGAATTTTTCTGTTTCTTTAAACACTCAGGACAGATTCCGTAATATTGAACCATGTGCCGGTTAATCGAGTAATGATATGTTTCTCCGACAAGTTTCTCGAGGTCCGCGAAACTGTCCTTCTCCCGCGTCGTGAAATCTGAATATTTAATGACAGAGTAGCAACTTTCACACACAATAAGATGGTGGTGTTCTGTCTCTGCGAGTTCATACCTGGCTTTGCCTTCCCCGGTTTCCAACCTGTTTACTATTCCCATTTTGTTGAGAAGAAGAATAGTCCTGTAAACGGTTGCTAGCCCGATACCGGGATACTCGCCATGGAGATTATGATAGATCTCCTCGGCACTGCGATAGCCGTCAGCGTCTGTGAGTTGACCCAAGATAACTCCTCGTGGCCGGGTCATCCGTAATCCTTTCTCCTTCAGCATCGTCGTTATTCTGTCCACATGTCCATTATTTTTCATACATTACCCATTTTATAAAATATAATGATTTCCAGCGGATTCTGCAACTCCAAAAATACCCGAGGGAAAAAGCATCCACGGGTATACAACACATGAATATCTCCGCTTAGTAATTCAGAATATTCTTTGCCCCCTCGTTAAAAGCCTCTGTTTCCTGCTGGCTGCCGAGAGGTTTCGGTATCTGAGATCAGCGGATTTTCTTTCTTATCTTGCGGGCACTCGGTTTTTTTTGAACTGCCTGCTTCTTCGCTGCCTGCTTTTTAGAAAGTGATCGGGCAAAAAGAATAAGTATTACCCCGCCTGCTATCATGAGAAAATTAAATATCTGCCCCGTTGTAAAATTCCATGGAGTAACAAAGAGATACGTTGGATTCTCGGTTTTCACAAATTGAATCGGATAACCAATTCCTATATCAGGTTCTCTAAAATATTCGATGACAAAACGGAAAAAGCCGTACCCGATGATATAGACACCGAACACAATACCCTTTGCAAGCTTTCGCTTTCTAAAAAGAAGCCAGAGGATCAGCCAGAGAATTACGCCTTCAAACAGTGCTTCATAAAGCTGTGAAGGATGTCTCGGCAGATTTATTGAGGTTTGACTCTCAGCAATCGCCATGCCCGCTCTCTGGGCGATGTCCTGCACCCAGGCCTCGCCGGTGGAAAAACGGCGGGCTGCCGGAAACACCATACCGAGGGGCGAAGCGGTTACCCGGCCGTAGAGCTCGCCGTTTATAAAGTTACCAAGCCGTCCAAAGGTATAACCAAGAGGAACCGCGGTTACCAGCATGTCAGCCCATTCTAAAAATGACCGTTTCTTTACCCGGCAGTAAATTATTGCCGCCGCGATTACGCCAATCAGACCGCCATGATATGACATTCCAGCGAGACCGGTAAAACGCATGTTCTCATCAAAAGGCCAGAATATGAGAAGTGGATTTCTCCAATACCTGCCGGTTGTATCGTACACCAACGTAGCAAGTATGCGGGCACCGAGCAGCAGCCCTATAATAATCCAGAAAAAGAAATTCATGGTCTCGTCGTCCGTAACGTCCATTTTCTTTTCTTTTGTCTGATAGCGAAAAAGCAGATAGGTAATCGCAAACGCCACAAGATACATAAGCCCGTACCATCGAATCGGCAGGCCCGGGATTATTTCGGGCTTCAGCCATGTAGGATAGTTCAAATATGTAAGCACTATAGATCCCATCAAGCCTCCTCCTCGTCGGTCCGGCTGCCGGCTGCAGCGGTCAGGGCCTTCTCTTCGATAATGCCCTTCTCCTGATTAAAAACAAAGACCACCTTGCGTTTTTCCACGGTAAGGTCATACGTTCGCCCGTGGCTCTCAAGCACAACTCCGGGATATGCGATTCCTCTAACCGCTATTTCCGAATCAAAATGCTGCTCGAACTTTTCTCTCAGCCAGAACAGCCGCTCTGTGCGCCGCTCGTTCAACTTCAGTATCTGAACTTTTTTTGCTCTATGTTTCTGAAGAGCTCCAAGATCCTGAGATTTTTCCGCTTCCCGGATCAAAGCGTCGGTTTTTACCGCCGCAGTTTTCAGTTTCTCGAGTTCCTTCTCTTCAAGCTCAATTTTATCGCCGATCAGATAATCCTGTCCGAAGGATATCGCAGTTTTCGCGCCGTTTTTTGAGCCGATATTCGCCGCGTTTACTCCGCCCCGTGCTTTTGTGGTGCCGCCGATAAGATAACCCTTTTCGGTCTCGAGAGACAGACGGCCGTTACACTTTATCGTACATTGCATGCAGGCGTTTTTTACCGTTATATCCTCAACCGACATTATCGCAACCTGCTCGGCGAACGCGGCCGTAACGTTTTTCCTCGCGCGGATAGCCGCCTTGCCGCCGCCCTTGATTCCCGCGTTGACATGAATCGCCTTCTCGCTGCTCACCAGCGCGGCCTCAATGCCTTCGGCGATTTTTATGTCGCCGGAAGCGATAACAAAGAAACCGGGAAGCACACTGCCCGTTATATTTACCGGTCCGTCGAATTTCACGTTTCCCGTGGCTGGTCCGATATCGCCTTTCACGGCATGGACCGCCGCAATGTCTAGAGAGTTACCGTCATAGAGAAGCTCGCCGGCCACGGCAGAGTAAAGCTTGAGGCGGCCTTGTTCATCAGTCTCCTGGCGAATATTCTTACTGATTTCCAGAGCAAATGCCTTTGCGTCACCGACCTGGATGGGGTTTCCCCGGACATCCCAGCCATCCTCCTGCTGAGTATCAGGAGTAACTATCTCGGCAATCAGGACGCCCGCTTCAACAGACGTAAAACGGTCCTGATTGCGATAGTCAGCCCGCCCGTTCTTGCGTATAGTCACAGCCTTTCCACTGGCAAAATCGACGTGAAATTTGAGAGGCTCTTCATCCTGATGACTTGGACTCTCACCCCGGGCAACAATCACCGGCCCGACCGATCCATCGGCTTCCGCCATTTTCAGCGCCTCTTCCACTGCTTCAAGATCGATTCCGCGAATTACTTCCGCAGCAATCAAGGCCTGCCGAATGCCCTCGGTGGATAGTCTGGTCCCGGAACCGGTCCCCTGTATAAGGTCAACTGTGGCGGACATATTGTCCGGTTCTATCTTGGCAATTACTTCAGAGTCGGCATGAGGTCGAAGACGTAGATGGGGAACCCCTTCGATTTCCCACCGCTCGAGAATGCCGTCCACGAGCCCGACAAGACCTTCCTTCCTTACCTCTATATTCTCATGGAATTCCAGCCGAATATCGTTCCCGGGCAGTCCAGCGATAGTCTGGCCAAACACATCTGTGCCGGGTGTTCCCTTATCCAGCGGTGAAAGCGCCGCAAGGATGTGATTTTGCTTTACTAGCGCCGCATCCTGGACCATCTCTAGCGGGTATTCCTCAAGAGATTTTACCTCGTCGGCAAAGACTGTCGGCACTTCGGATATTCTCTTCTTTAATTCGTCGAAATCGGAATCTTTGAGAAACTCAACCTCGAGAG
Organism: Spirochaetales bacterium; assembly: GCA_018644745.1. The sequence goes on along the minus strand of JABGPX010000239.1, from coordinate 4,494 downwards.
TAAACTCGCGATTGGCGCCTGCTACCGGGGCGGCACCGCGAGCCAATTCATAATCCTCAAGGACAAGTTCGGGGCCGCGATAGAATGTAAGAATGTCCTCCTTAAGCTGCTCTAAATTCAATTTCTTGATACCGCTGGACTTTATACCCGCGCCTACAAGTTTCAGATCAAGTGCCGCCCCCCGGCCGCGGCCTTTTTGGATCTTAAGGGAAGCCCGAAGCTTGTCTTCGGAAATGATGATCTCAAAACCGCCTTCAAGATCTTCCGAGATCGCATACTGCCGCAGCGGGATGTCGGAGGTATCTGCGTTTCCCAAAGCTCTCCCGAGGGTATCCGCATCAAAAAGGCCGTCTTCCGGTCCGCCGAGTTCCCGAACAGCGTTGAAAATTTCCTCAGGAACAGGGGGCACTATGTCGGCTTTGGGTGCATAATCAAGGAAAACGGTGAGTTTATCCGGTGAAATTGTTACCCGCCAATTCTGCCTGCCAATAGACTGAGAACCGGAAGAAGAGGCTGCTTCGCCTTTATCCTCAACGGGGGCCGTCTGAGATTCCGTATCGGCGGAAAGATTGGTTTTAGCAGAGACTGCTTTTTTCCCTTGCTTTGGATCCTTTGTCTGGAGAAGCTTTTTTAACACCTTCATAGCATTACTGGCTGAATACGGCCTCCGACGCCTTCACAATCTTACTCTTCAGAAAGTTATTCTCTTTCCTGAGTCCGGCTATTTCAAACTGCTGAGCACGTATCGTCTCAAAAAGATCACCCTCGCTGAGAGCACCACTATGCAGCAGATCCTGAATGTACTGGATTTTTGTTTCAAAATCGATCTCTGCTTCCATATCCGCGGTAAGATAATTCTCATCGACATCATCAATATCCGCAGGAGGAAAATCGCCTGGGGTCTGTTCCATGACTTTGTCCGCGATGCGCATTATCGCCTGAGCCAATACGGATTGCGGTTTATACACAATAATAGGAAGACCGGAGCTTAACGCTGCATCCTGCAGAGTATCCCGGTAAATAACTCCGAGATGATCCAGATCAATACCAAGATAGTGGATACAAGATCGCCGGATTTTTCCAGCTTTCACGCCGTCTTTCGGATCTTCGAGCATGTTCATAATCAAAAGCGGTTGAAACGCGTCACGCTGCCGAATAAATTTCTCGTACCCTTCCGGATCCCGCACCCGGAGTTCAGGCAAAATTTGGGGAATGTAGGCTCGTTGAAGGCCGCTTCCGTTTTCCCGCAAGCTCTTCAGGTATTCTCCCGCCGGGCCTTTTGCCGGAAAGGAGTGATCGATTAGTCTAAATACCGCATTCTTTAGGAACAGATACGCATTAAGTATCGCAGTTAATGAAGGAACGGTTACTATAATGCCTCTCGATGAAAGCAGGAAAAAATCAAGCGTATTGAATGTGGTGCCTGAGCCAAGATCGAGAACCAGATAGTCGGCTTCCAGCTCCAGCATCTTACGCGTCAATGTTCTTTTTTGATGACTCTTCAAATTTGCTATACCCGGGATTTCCGCGTCTCCCGGGATGAACTCGAGATTTTTGTAATCCGTGCTGAGAACAATCTCAGAGAAATCCACGTTCTTCCGATTCAAAAACGTGCCGATTCCCGCAGCTGGAGCGCGCATACCAAGCACGGTATGGAGGTTGGACCCTCCAAGATCAAGGTCTGCAATAATAACTTTCTTTCCTGCCTGAGCCAAAGCGATGGAAAGATTAGCGGCGACAAGAGATTTGCCGACACCTCCCTTACCACTCGCTACAGGAAGAACCTGCATCTACTCCTCCTCGATCTGAGTAATATCAAATTCAGGTAAATTTTCGCCCGGTTCCGGTTCCGGTACTGCTTTTACCGTTCTATATGATAGCAGAATAAGAAGGAAAATCAAATCGAGAAGTACGACAAACGCGAGACCGTAGTAGAAAAGCACCTCCGTTACAAGGGCATACCCGGTCGCTTCATCGATAAGCTTTACTACGTCAAAAACAGGATTAGCAATCCCCAGGAAGAGTGCTCCGCCCTGCACGATCAATAGAGCCAGGCCGGGAACTACATCGAGGAATTTACCGAAAAGCAGAATTCCTCGCAGAGACGAGAACCTTTCGCTGTATGACCCGGCGAAGAAAAAAACTACGCACAATACCAGAGAAGCGGAAGCCGGCCATAGCAGCAGCAAAGATGCTCCCGCAAGCAGCCCAGGATTGAGATAGAGAACGGCGCACAGGGTTACCAGGACAAAACGGATAAGCTGCCAGCCCGCGCCAAAAATAAGAGCTGTTTTTCTCTCTTTCATGCGATGCAGAGTGTAAGGTCTCCATCGATCCTGGTCAACCAATGCGGCCAGCCAGGGATGATACTGCAGGCACCGTATGGCCTGGATTTTTCCTTCATTGACCTGTATCTTCATTTGTAGATAACTTGTTAGCAACGGAGTTCCAAATGAAGAACAAGGAACGTTATATATGGATGAGCGCGGTGCTCATTGCGATGGTACTCATAGCCCTCGTTTCTTTCGGTCCCTCAGCTATTGCTCAATCCAAAACAACGGATTCTGAAGAATTGATAAAGACTTTCAAGGAAGTTTTTGACTATATAAAGAACAATTATGTCGAAGAAATAGATCCGACCACCCTCTTCGAGGGTGCCTTAAACGGGATGTTCGATACACTAGATGATCCGTACTCATATTACCTCGATCCTGCTGATATGGATGCCATGTCTCTCACTACAACCGGGAACTTCGGCGGCGTAGGCCTTACGATATCTAAACAGAGTCGAAGCGACAGCGAAAACAGCAACGGTGATGATCCCCTATATGTAGAGGTAGTCTCACCGATTGAGGGAACACCCGCATATCGCGCCGGTATCAGTGCCGGAGATCTCATCATCAAAATCGAAGACGAATCCACGGAAAACTTCACCATCGATGAGGCAGTTGACAGAATTCGGGGCGTTCCGGGAACCAGCGTGGTTGTTACCATCCGCCGTGGAAAAACCCGAACATTTGACGTAGAAATAGTACGCGACGTTATCGAGGTTCCGACCGTAAAAAGCGGCATGATCGACAGCAAAATCGCGTATCTGAAAATAACTCAATTCACGCCGTTTACCGATGACCGGGTGGAAGAATCTCTTAAGTTCTTTGATGAACAGCAGTTCGAATCTCTCATTATCGATTTGAGAAACAATCCCGGCGGCAGGCTTTCTTCGGTTGTCCAAATTGCCGACCTCCTGCTCCGCGAGGGAAATATTGTCAGCACCCGCTCCAGGGTACCTCAGGAAAATGAAGTCTTCCCCGCGTCCAGACGTTCCTTGATATCCGATGATCTTCCAATATTGGTGCTCATCAACAAAGGGTCCGCATCCGCTTCTGAAATACTCGCCGGCGCTCTTAGAGATAACGGGAAAGCGAAAATTATCGGCGAAACGAGCTATGGTAAAGGCTCGGTGCAGCAGGTGAGAAGCTTTGGCGAAGGCGGCTTCAAGCTGACAACCTCCCGTTATTATACTCCGAGCGGAAAGAACATCGATGAGGTCGGTATTGTACCCGACACCGAGATCTCTCAGGAGCCTCTTACCGAAGAGGAGGAAGTGTCTCTCGAGCTTCTCAATGAAGGCAATGAGATCGCCAAGTTTGTCGAAGCCACACAAACTCCCGAAGATTCAGAAATAGATGACTTTCTCGCGGAACTGCAGAATAAGGGGATTATGCTTGAAGACAGGCTCATAAAACGGCTGATAAGAAATGAAGTAAACAGGACCAATAACGATCCACCCGTTTTTGATCTGGAATACGACCTGGTCCTTCAGGAAGCTGTTCGGCAATTAAGTAACGGCAACCAGTAACGTCCGGCGACGTCTGGTAAGGAACGCCAGGGAATGGATTTTCAGACTTTCAGTATTCGAACGGCAAGACGGGACGAGTTTGTCGATATTTCCGAACAGGTAGCGTCGCTGCTTGATACAACGGGAATCGAGAACGGCCTGTGCCTTGTCAGCGTGCCGCACACAACCGCAGGAATCACCATAAATGAGGCCGCGGATTCTTCAGTAAAACGTGATATCCTGATGGAGCTGGACAAGATCGTCCCGCTAAACGATGCATACACCCACGGCGAGGGAAATTCGGCGGCCCACATCAAAACAAGCCTAATGGGATCAAGTATCTCAGTGACGGTGCAGAATAAAAGGCTCGTACTCGGCCGCTGGCAGGGCATCTACTTCTGCGAGTTCGATGGACCCCGGACTAGGGATATCCACTGCACCTTTTTTGAAGGCTGATGAAACAGTTTGTTCTTCCCGTTGAATATGACGGAACAGGTACAATGGTCCTCAAGAATGAGGACTTTCACTATCTTGTCCGTGTGGCAAGGAAACAGGCGGGAGATTCCTTTCACGGAAGAGATTCGCATGGCCTGCCGGTCAAAATAACAATCAATTCGATTTCAAAAAACTCCTGCGTCCTGTCAGTGGAGATGCTG
>JABGPX010000412.1 GCA_018644745.1 Spirochaetales bacterium | reverse complement strand
TCATCGGACAGGGAATCGACAACATCGATGAGCTATGGCAGCGCATGTACCATTGCGGCGATTTCTGGTGTCGGGTAGGGCTTGGTTTAATTGTTTTGAATGGAATCGAGGCCGCGCTCTGGGATCTGAAAGGCAAAGCCCATGGACTTCCGGTATACGAGCTTCTCGGCGGCAGAAAACATGAGGCCATGCCGTGCTACGCCACGGGAGGTCCTAGCAACTATCCGGAAGAGAAGCTGCTGCAAAAAGTCGATTACTATCTCTCGCTGGGCTTCAAGGCCTTCAAAGTGGGGGCCGGCAAGTTCGAAAAAGACAAAGGTAGTTGGGTGGCTGACACACCCGTTGAAGCGGCACAATTCGAAGCGAAAAAGGTCGATCTGCTCCGTTCACATGTAGGTCCAGATGTAGATATTATGCTCGACGGCCATATGGGAAATAATCCTAGTACAACCTGGACCGTAGCAACCGCGGAGGCGGTTATGAGCGCGGTAGAACCATATAATCTGTTTTTCTTCGAAGAGCCGCTGCATTACACCGATCCGTGGGGATACGCTAAGCTTCGGGGCAGCACCGCGGTGCCTATCGCCGGAGGCGAGTGTCTGACAGGCAGTTTCGAATGGAGAACTTTCACGGAATATGACTGCTTTGATATCGGACAGCCCGACGCTGCATTCACCGGAGGAATAGGCGAGTTTATAAAAGTGGCGGCAATGCTCGAAAGCAAAGGCAGGAACATCGCCACCCACGCTTGGGGCGCGGGTGGATCCCTCATGCAGAATATCCACGCCGGTTTCGCGGCTGGAAATACTATTATTTTTGAGATACCTCCCGATTACGGCCCTCTTCACAGCGAGATTATGGGTGACTCATTTGTTATGAAAAACGGCAAGGTACTGCCTCCCGATGCTCCCGGCTTTGGCATACGATTAACCGAGGAAACCAAGGAGCGATTCCCCTTTGTGCCGGGAAGCGGCGAGTTCAACTCTGTGCCGGGTAAGGTGCTGGAAAGATAGATGAAAAAAATTTTGGTGGACATACCTGCTTCCGCGGATGCACTTCGAAGGCTCGAAAACAGCGGAAGTTTCGAAATAAAGATAGTAGACGAGCCTTCCGAGGAATCCCGGCCGCTTCCCGCTTCGCTGCTCCGCGGCGTGAACTTCCTGCTTTGCACGAAGCTGCCAACGAATATAAACGATCTCGACGCTCTTGAACTCGTGCAGATAGCTTCCGCGGGGTACAATCAGCTGCTTGGTCTTGATCTTCCCGGCCGCAAGGTAGCCGCATGCAACGCGCTTGGTGTGTTTGACACTCCTATAGCGGAGTGGAATATCTCCATGATGGTAGCCCTTGCCAGGGACCTTCGCGGTATGATCCGCAACCAGGAACAAGGTGTGTGGGACCGGTCAGCTCGTTTCCAGCGGGAAATCCGGGGTTCGGTTGTCGGCATATGGGGATACGGCGGTATCGGCAGAGAAACTGCCCGTATCTGCAAACAAATGGCAATGACCGTATATGTTATGTCACGCTCCGGTGTCAAACCCCGGTCGAATATCTTTTGTGTCCCGGGTACTGGCGACCCCGAAGGATTGCTGCCTGATAAAGTTTTTACACACGGTCAGGAATCCGATTTCCTCTCAGGATTGGATTTTCTCATCATTGCCGTGCCGCTAACTGCCTCGACAGAAGGATTAATTGGGGAAGCCGAATTACGTCTGCTGCCGGATACCGCGTATCTGCTCAACCCGGCGCGCGGGCTTATTGTTTCCGAACAGGCCCTGCTCGCGGCCCTTCGAGACGGTCAGATAGCAGGGGCAGCTTTGGATACCCACTACGCCTATCCCCTGCCGGCGGATCACCCGCTATGGAGTTTTCCCAATGTTATCATGACACCCCATATTTCGGGTTCGGCGCTTAGCCCGAATTATGTCAACCGGATCTGGACCATCTTCGAAGAAAACGCGCGGCGTTTCGTGGCCGGAGACCGCTTGTTAAATGAACTAACCCTGGAGCAGCTTTCAGGCAAATAGATAACAGACACATCGGCGCCATATATCACGAATACAATTTCAGTAACATTTTGTAAATGCCCCAAAGCTTGCTAGATTGAATCAGATCAACTCCTTTAGCTGTAACAGGTAATAACCGTACCTGGCACAAAAAGGAGTTTTTTCATGAATCGCCCCCTATTCTGTCCCCGTTCTTCCTGTTCAAACCATTATCTCAAACATCGATCCCAGAATTGGTACCGTTCGGCTGGTACTTACGAAACTT
>JABGPX010000100.1 GCA_018644745.1 Spirochaetales bacterium | reverse complement strand
CGTCTTTGAGAAGGGCTCTCGCTATTGCCACCCTCTGGCGCTGCCCTGTTGAAAGCCGCACGCCTCTTTCGCCTACCTGAGTTTCCCACCCTTGGGGAAAGGCGTCTATAAACTCAATACATTCCGCGTCACTGGCCGCTTTCTTAACTTGCCTGTCATTTGCGTCAGATTTTCCACAGGCTATATTCCAATAAATAGTGTTGGGAAATAGATAGGTGTCCTGACTCACCAAAGCCATGTTGTCTCTGTAGCTATCGATATCCCATTCATTCGCATCCTGTCCGAAGAGCAGTACCCGCCCTTCGTCTTGCTGGTAGAACCGGCTGATGAGACGCATAATGGTGGTTTTCCCGCCACCGGAATGGCCGACCAACGCAACGGTTTCACCTGCGTCTATATGGAATGAACAGTCCCGGAGTATTGGCGTTCCCCCTCTGTATTGAAAGCCGACTTTCTCAAAACCCAGCACGACTTTTCCGTCGGATTTCTGCGTAATGCCGCCGCTCGCTTCCTTGGGTTTCTCCCACACTTCTATAATCCGTTCCGCGCCCGGGATAAATTCACGAAGCAGTGAAAGGAACCGGCTGACAATCTGAGCCGGATGGGAAATGAAGTGAACCAGGCGGGAGAAAACGATCAACTCACCGAGAGTAAGATCGCCTTTTAGAACGAGGAAACCGCCGACCAGGAAGATCGAGAGTTCAGGTATGCTTTGGATTACCATGTTTATCGGGGCGATGAGAGTGTGCCATTTATCAAGGGCAATTAGGCGGTCGACCACTACATCGATCTTTGCCCGGGCATTCTGCGTCATCTCATCCGCCAGGTTAAATGCTTTGAGCTCGGTAAATCCCGAAATTGAGTCGTGGGCGAGTATGTTTAGCTCCGCCTGTCCCTGCTGCATACTGCGGGTATGTCTTTCAACGGGTTTGGTTATTTTGGTGGCGAAGAACATGAAGGCCGGGGTGAAAACCGTGGCGACTAGAGCAAGCTGCCAGTTCACAAGATACACGTAGGTAGTGGAAGCGATTATAAGGATCGGTGCCTGGAAAAGCGTACCGATCCCCTGATGAAGAAACTGGCGAATAAGATTGAGATCGTTGTTAAGGCGGGAGACCAGGTCGCCGGTTTTCTCTCGATCGAGGGTGGAAATCGGCAAATCGAGAGTGCTCTCGGTGAGTTTTCGGCGGATGGTGAACAGCCCGGATTCGGCATAACGCGAGCCTGAATAAGAACTAAGGATCATAAGTCCTACGTAGCTGCTAATAATGATACCAAGGACCACAAGCTGGCCGTACATCCCATCTAGGTCCAATCGGGTTACCAAATCTGTAACCTTGCCGAGGGTGCGTGCTTCGATAATATTCAGGAAAGAAAGCAGTATCGAAAGGATAACCGAAATTGTCAGCCATTGACGGCTTCCTTTAGTTAGTCTCAGGATCCAGCCAAGGATGGGCCAGACCTTCCGGTTGTCCACCATGTTGTCTTTTTTATTATTCAATCGGGCACCCAGGAAAGAGTACTTTCTTATCGGGTCTCAATCAATAGCCGAGTAATGAATCTGGTTATTCCCAGCGGAATGTGGCAGCGGATACAGCAACTCCTACTAAGGCCAGGCCGGTGATGACAAATATATTAATCAGAAAATCTGATACCGGGTTGCCGAACCAGATGCCCTGCAGAAGCTCAACTATGTGGGTCATAGGAAGGAATTGGATTCCTTTCCGCAGCCCTTCGGGAAATACCTGAACCGGAATTGTTGCTCCTGAAAGAAAGATCATGGGGAAATAAATAGCCATACCCGTTGTTTCGGCGGTTCTTACCGTGGGAGCCAAACTGGCAATTACGAATCCTACCGCGAAAATACTGATCATACTCAGGACCGCGAACGCGGCGACCAGATACCATTTACCGGGAAACTGCATGTTGAATGCTAATCTGCCGACCACGAGCATGAGTCCCGATCCAATTACGGTGACCAAGGTATATACGACAATCCAGGCGGTTAGAAGAGTCGCTGAACTTACAGGGCTCGCTTTGAGCCGTTTGAGAACGCCTCGTTCACGGTATGAGGCCACAACGCCAGGTATAGAAGTGAATCCGGTCATCGCAATTACAAGACCGATAAATGCAGGACCTATGGTGTCGACATAACCGAAACCGCCGAAGAACTCTGACGGTTCGTTACCATATATCGCGCCGAATACCACGAGCATCAAGATCGGGAAAATCAATGTAAAGAAGAGAGCCGCCGGTTCTCTTAGGAAGAGCTTTA
>JABGPX010000101.1 GCA_018644745.1 Spirochaetales bacterium | reverse complement strand
CAGCGGGCTTAATGCGGTTCTGCCGTGCAAACACAATTTCCCTGGGTCGAGAAGGTGAAGAATCAGCAAAAATAAAAAAACTGATGGTAAAACCTGTGAGCAGACTCAATATAATGGCGCTCAAAAAAAGAGATTTGCCCGTTGAAAATTGCCGCATCACCGAGTAAGGATCTCGGTTCTGCCCGCCATTATCGCGATCGTATGCTCATAATGAGCAGATAAGCTTTTATCGGTAGTTTCCACTGTCCAATCGTCGTCGAGTATAACGACCTCGTCGGTACCGGCATTTATCATCGGCTCAATGGCAAGCACCATTCCCGGCTTGAGCCGCGGATTGGGTCCTCTGTTTACATAATTTGGAACCTGTGGATCTTCATGAAGAGAAAATCCAACACCATGGCCGCAAAATTGATGAACGACGCCGTATCCTGCGTCCTTAGCATGCCCATAAATTGCCTCGGAAATGTTATTTATCCGATTGCCAACGGTAGCCTGCTCTATACCAAGGTAGAGGCATTGCTCGGTGATCTTCAACAACTTCTGGGTTTCCTCAGATACCTCGCCGATGCGGAATGTTCGGGCGGAATCCGCAATATATCCGTCCAGGGTTACACCCAGATCAAGACTCAAAATATCTCCAGATTCTAATTTACGATTGTCAGGTATCCCGTGGATAACTACATGGTTCACGGAAGCACACACGCTAGCCGGATAATCCATATATCCCAGAAAGGTAGGAGCCCCCCCTTTGCTCGCTATATAATCATGCGCAACTTTATCAATTTCGGCGGTTGTTACGCCTTCTGTAATTTTCTCACTTAGAATACTAAATGTTTCCGCGAGGACCTCACCCGCCTTTCTGATTCCTCTGATGTCGTGTTCATTTTTGAGTCGTATCATAGCCGCTACAACATACCTTCAATTGGCTCTGGATTCAAGCTGCTTCAGCAGCAATCCGGCTCCGTCAACATCAAGATCGAGATCTGAGGCGTATAGCGCCTCTCTGCGCGCCGCATCATAATTTCCTTGAGCATAAAGGTTAACAGCCATACGCATGCGAATAGCCGCTTTGTCGCTGTCATTTTGCTTCGTTTCTCTATCCAGCGCGCTTTCTGCCATTCTCAGGTACTCAAGCGCGCCTTCATAATCGAGGCGATAGTGCGCGATAAGAGCTAAATTATATGCCGTTTGCCATCTCGGATTGAGTGTCCACGCTCTTTCATATTCAATTAAAGCGGTATCCGCATCGCTTTGAATAAGCGCTTTGGTTGCTAAAAGGAATCTAGACCATTCGGTCTCCCCATTTTCACGATTCCATGTGTCAAGCATTTTATTGAGTCCCGCTGAATCACCGGATGCTAATAAGAATCCGGCAAGATACGCAGCACTGCGCCGATCTTCAGGCTCGCGAAGAAATATCTCCCAGAGCAGGGAGGATAATCGAAGCCTATTCGCATGAGAAGGGGCAATTCGGTAGGCAAGCAATGCCAGATCCAGATTCTCCGGAAAAGTCTCTCGATAGAGGTCGAGAAGAGAAATCGCCTTATCGACTTCCCCGGCATACAGCATCACCTCGATTTCTGCGACTTTAAGTATTCTGGAATCGGCAAACAAATTGAGTCCGGCGGTTATCATTTCCCGGGCTTCAGAAAGCAACCCGCTTTCAATGAGCAGATATGTCATATTCACATATGGAATCCATGAAAGATCAGGACTCTGCGTAATTATATACGAGTAGAAATGTTCGGCTTCCAGAAACATACCGAGCCGCAAATATAAATCAGCGGCGAGCAATTTAATATCCAGCTCTTCTTCGGTAAATGACCGGGTTATACTCAGCGCGTGGCCAAAACGTTCGGAATCGTATGCGAATAACAGCGCAGGATATTTCAAAAGGCCTGCGGGTTCCCCGATTGTGAGAGACGCCTGATACACCTCTCCGCGACCCGCGAGCAGCAAAGCCGCGTCAAGAGCAAATCCGGGCTCATTAAAAGCTGCTGCGGCCCGCTCCAATATCAACGGATCCCGGGAAATCGACGCTGCCAAGATCAGATCTTTCTTGTCTCCGACCAAATTACCATCGAGGGCGTGTTTCCTCAAGACAGCTTCATTTTTAATCGTCAGCCAAGCGTCGGACTTCAGAAGTTTGTCTGCTTTTTGATATGCCAGTTCAATTCTGCCGGTACGGAGACCCGCGAAGACATATAATGCGGCGATTTCTTCCGCGCCGGATATTTCTTCAATCGCGGTATCCGCGGTTCTGAACAAGAGCTCA
>JABGPX010000103.1 GCA_018644745.1 Spirochaetales bacterium | reverse complement strand
CCTGCCTGCTTTCGGTTATACTCTTTGCGGTTCGCCGGCTGATTCGTCAAATCGGAGGGATCCTTCTACCGATGGGAGCCGCGGTGGCGATATTTCTCCTGTTTACCGGCGAATCTTTATGGATTTATTTCGCGCCGGTATTTGTATCGACTATCGCTGCCGCAATCTCACATTGGTATCTGAGCCGGCGGCGGCTGAGTGCCGGCTTGAGAAAGGCCATCGGCTTTGATCCTGAATTGATTTCCGCTTTCAGACGAAAGGCCCAGGATGGGAATGTTTTGACCGATGTAGCTATACTTTGCACCGATATCAGAAGTTATACCAATTTTGTGGCCGATACAGAGCCGGGGGTGGTCTCCAGCGTGATGAGCGAGTATCTGCATGTTATGGAAAGAGCGATTTCTTCCCATGGCGGATATGTAAACAAGTACGTCGGCGATGAAATAATCGGTATCTTCGGCTTTCCTCTCAGTGATGAAGCCGCGGCGGCACGATCGGTAGAATGCGGAATTGCGATGTTTGATGTACTCGGCGATCTTATCTCCGCCTGGGAGCAAAAGGGCATACGCCATTTCGATCATATTGGGATGGGTATCGACTTTGGTACCGTTACTTTTACCGAAGTCGGCGGCCGATCGAGAACCCAGTTTGATATTATCGGCAACGCGATAAACGGCGCTGCAAGATTCCAGTCGCTCACGAAAGATGTTGGATGCCCTTTGGTAATTTCCAACGAGGTTGTCCGGGAATTATTGAATGATGATCGAGGTAGCGCAGTTCGCGGCAGGTTTAATCCTATTGGCTCATATCCAATCCGGGGCCAGGGCGAACGATTGGTGTATGCATTTGCAGACAAAGTATAAGAATGGTCGGCGAAGAGGCCAGACAGAGTACGGTAATTCTGATAAAATCCGCCGTTTAAACCATGTGGGTTACGGAATCCATGGGCGGCTACAAGGTCTTAAGAGAGTATAACAATGGAACAAAAACGAATTCACCTGATCGCCTGCGGTGTTCTGCGGGTAGATATGGACGCCGTACAAAAAGAACTGGGCATAAATTTTAACACGACATGGCTCGAAGGAGGGCTTCATAGTAAACCGGCGGAGCTTCGCCGGCGCCTTCAAGCGGCCATCGACGCGGTCGAGGACGCTGATCTCATTGCCGTCGGTTATGGCATCTGCGGACGAGGAACTGTAGATCTTCACGCGAGGAGTATTCCTCTGGCAATTCCCAGGGTCCATGATTGTATTTCTCTTTTCCTTGGTTCGGATGAAGCATACAGCCGGGAGTTCGCAGGCTGCCCTGGAACCTATTATATTTCCGCAGGATGGTACGAAGAGAAGATACAGCCGAAGCAGGGGGCCGATCATGTCGATGCGGATCCTGAGTCACGGAAGGAAAACCCCAGCTATCAATATCTGGTAGATAAATACGGAACGGATAACGCTGAAGAAATTACCGAGTTCTTATCGAGTTGGCAGCGTAATTATCAGCGTTCGGTATTTATCGACACGGGAAACAAAAAAAAGGCAAATTACGAGAAATATGCAAAGGATATGGCCGAAGAGTTCGGCTGGGAGTATAAGAAAATCGACGGCGATCTTTCGCTGCTTAAAGCCCTGCTTAACCCGGAGGATCCCGAAACAATTCTTACGGTGCCCTCGGGTTATGTAACTGCCTTCGATCCGCTCAGCCGTAAACTCACAGCCCACCCCGAAGCCGAGAATGGTGAACTTTTCGGCTTCGGAAAGGGAAATAGGCAAACCACCGATTCGCAGGTACCCGCCGATCCAGCACGACGGGAACGGCTAGGCCTTGGAATAGACGCCGGTGGAACCTACACTGATGTGGCGATTTTTAGCTTTTCTGACCGAGCGGTCCTCGAAACAGCCAAGGCGCTTACGACGAAATGGGATTATACTGTCGGCATCAATGAGGCTCTCGACAGCCTTGCCGGAGATTGGTACGAGAGAATCGATATCGTCGCGATCTCCACGACATTGGCCACAAACGCGATAGTTGAAGGAACCGGCCAGCATACCGGACTTATCCTCATGCCTCCCGCGGGATTGGGAGAGGAGGATTTCTCGGTTCCCACTGTAGTGGTGCCTGGCAAAATGAATATCAGCGGCAGTGAGAATGAGCCGGTAGATATTCAGAGGGTGAAAGAAGCGGCCCGGGTCATGCGGGATCGTCTCGACGTTAAAGCTTTTGCCGTTTCAGGTTATGCCGGTTCGGTGAATCCGGCTCACGAGCTTGCGGTAAAAGAGGCCTTG
>JABGPX010000104.1 GCA_018644745.1 Spirochaetales bacterium | reverse complement strand
GGTCTCGATATTGTCTGGCCATATTTGAGTCTCGTCAACTTCAAAGCAGCGTCCCGTCGTCAATCCAATCACGTCAACTGTGCGGAAGCAGAATGGGATATCCTGTGGACTACGGCGCGGCTCTCCGGCTACTCATGGAGCAAGATGGCCTCTCTCCTGAAGCAGCGCGGCTACACCGGCGATATCTGTCTGCCGGCGGAATACAGCCCTCCCGGGGGAGGAAGCGGCCAGCTCATGGGCGATGATGTGATTCCGCATGTCACCTATGATTTGAATTACCTAAAATCCTTATTCGAGGCTGAATAACATGAAAGATACGGTTCGAATCTGCATGATCGGCGCCGGCGGCATGGCCAACAGCGTGCATTATCCTTCTTTGAGATCTTTTGATGATGTCGAGATCGTCGGTGTCTGTGAAATGAACCGTGAGCGCCTTGATGCAACCTCCCAGGAATTCGGAATTCCGGAAGACCGACGATATCATGCCAAATCTCCTGAAAATTATAAGGAAATGGTGGCAGCACTCAAACCGGATGGCGTGTATGTCATCGGCCAGCCAAATATCATGTATGACATCTGGGTTTGGTGTCTCGAGAATAAGTACAACTTGTATATAGAGAAACCAATGGGACTCACCCGGCATCAGGCACGGATTTTGTCCTACCTTGCGGAGCAGAACGGGTGTATTACTCAGGTGAGTCATCAAAGACGTACCGTGCCGCTGCTGCACGAGATGCGTGATGAGCTGCTCAAGAAAGGACCGATTGTTCACGGCGTAGTCGAGTTTTTTAAGTGCGCGCCAAAGCCCGCTACCGGTGCGCGTGATCATATGATGGATGACTGCACCCATTCCGTAGACACTGCCAGGTGGATGTGCGGCGGCGAAGTAGTGCGGATAGAATCTCACTGTAAGCGGGTCGGTACGCCCGATATAAATTGGATCGGCGCTACGCTGCATTTTGATAATGGATCCACCTGTTTCATTGTAAATACTTGGGTCTCCGGCCGTCGGATATTCCGGGTGCAGATGCATTCCCAGGGAGCCTATGTGGATGCGGAAATAGAAGGGAAGGCATACTTGTATGCTGATGGCGACTATGAGGGCCAGGTTTTCTCCACTGAGGAGGTTTCAGGAAGCGGCGAAAATTATGTGTACGGAGGATTCCGAAATAAAAATCGGGAGTTCATCGATTCGCTGAAGTCAGGAGTCGACACCACTTCCTCGCCGTTTCGAGACACGGTGAAAACAATGGAGGTGTGCGAAACTATCCTCGCAAACGCCCTTCTCGCAGGGGAATAGCATGCTTAGGAAATAACGAGCAGCCTTTTATCCGGGATGTAACCGGTACAATAGAGGGTAAAAGCATCCGTATCCTGAGGCTCACCCCCTCGAAGGGCCTGCCCTCTCAAATGTTCCGCGAAACCTCCAGCGATTTGTATCGAATCGTTTCCCAGGCGATAACGGCATTCTGCGGTTTTTAGTATCCCTCCAGATCCAGCGGTGCCTGGAATGGACGCCGAATCGGTCTCGAAAAAACCTCCCGCCGGGAAGATGAGCTCGATTCGATAGAGCATATCTTTCGGCCCATCCGCCTCGAGCTTGAGTGAGACGCGATCATCCGAAATCGAGATATGTGCGTCCACATCGAAGCTCTGCATATAGGCCCGCTCGCGGGTGCTCCAATCCATATCTGCCCAAACCGGGCTGGCTTGAGGTTGATCGAAAGGTCTGGTATATCCCCAAACTGAGGTCTGATGAAGTTTTACACTATTCTCATCAATTTTAGAAATCTCGGTGGGGATAAACTTGCCCTTTGAGCCGAAGAAGGTGGCGGATAGTCTAAGCATCACCGAGTTGGCGCCTTTCTGAAATTTCATGAAGCGAGATGATCCCGCAGCTGCCGTGAGTGAATGAGATCCGCGTATGTCCCGGTATAAGCCGAATATAGGATTGAAATATTTCGTCCTTTTCTCAAAAGACTCGGCAGCGGGAAGATCATCGATGATTTCCGGATACAGCAGCACGCGGGTGAGCATATTTCGGGATTCACCTAGACCTTTGACCGCCGCTTCGTTCAAAAGAGAAATGCCCCTTGCACGATAGGCCGGGTCTTTCGCCAACCAGCCGTACTCCAAATAATTAGCATAGTAGCGATATGGATACATCGTTTGCCCGCTATCCTGCCTTGTCGACTTCAAGGTGAAGATCGTGCCGTCAGGTTCGACATATGCCGGCATTAAATCGAGATTGCGTTTCACATACGGCAGTAGATCGGTGTGA
>JABGPX010000105.1 GCA_018644745.1 Spirochaetales bacterium | reverse complement strand
CCCGCCGCAACGGGCAATATCCGTAGGCCGTTTTCGACATCTCCATTTACCGCGGCGGGAGCCGACTTATCAGCATCTCCATTCGCGGATAGGATAGCACTTGCCATAAAGAACGCAGCCACTAGCAGGAAAATCCTTTGAGCTTGTTTCATGTCAGACAGACTCCTCAAAATGCAAAAAATTGTATATAGAAAATAATAATTATTGGGATGTATGGCCACAAGAATAATTTGAGTTTCATTATTAGGCTCGAGAGACTATGCTTGGATTATGGTTGAATCATCTATGTCGAATTACAGAAGAGCCATTAGCTACGTGTTTATAACGTGCCTTTTGGCAGCCATGCTGCCTTCGTGTGTTCGAGCTCGTTCATCTGCGGACTACCGTGATTTCAAAATCGGAGAGAACATAGAGCTGCGTTATTGGGCGCCGGCGTGGGCTTACGTGGCCGGCACCAGTCACGCCGGCGAGTTTCCGATGTATCAAAAGCTTGAAGAACTTACTGGCGTTAGAGTTATCTTTGAGCATCCCCCTTTTCAAACCACGACGCTGCAGCAGCTCGAGATACTGCAGAGTGCCGACAACCTTCCGGATATTATTGAGTGGAACTGGTTTCAGTATTACCCCGGCGGCGCCGAACAGGCAATTTCCGACGGCATTATCGTAAGGCTCGATGAGCTTTTACCGCGGTACGCTCCAAATATGTGGAAACTCATTACAGAGAACGAAGAGGTTGCCAGGTGGATTAGCACGAGCAGTGGTTCGTACTATGCGTTTCCGTTCTTGAGATTGGCTCCATCACTTCGGGTAATAGCCGCACCGTCTTTCAAAGCAGACTGGCTTGAGGCTGTAGGCCAAAGCGTGCCGGAAACCGTGGAACAATGGCACGACGTCCTAACGTCGTTAAAAGAGCACGATTTTAATTCATATGACGTAGGTGAGGAATATCCTTTTCTCTTGTTAGCCTATAAGACTATAATTGATTCCAGGTTAGTCATTCCCTTTCTTTTGGAAAGCAATATCTTTGCCAGCGCCTTCGGCCTCTCACACGGATTTTACTCATCTGAGGGCACATTTCGCTATGGACCCATTGAGCCTGAGTACCGGGAGATGCTCGAGTTGCTGGCAGATTGGTTTGCCCAGGGTTTATTGCATCCTATCCTGGCTCAGCCTCCATATTCTGCTCGCGGCGTTATTGACGTGAACCTTTTATTAAAATCAGGAGGGTGGATCGGCGACCTTTTCTCAAACGGGGGAACCGCCTCCTCATTTCGCCTTGTTTACGCACGGCCGCTTACGCGCGGCGGCACTGCGCCTGTGAGGTATGTGTTAGATCCTGTTTACACTGGCGGGCGTTCCGCGGCTGTTTCGGCAGAATCTATCTTGCAGGTAGAGGCCGTAAGATGGCTTGATCTCGCCTATTCGGCGGCGGGAAATGTGATTTTCAACTTCGGTCTGGAAGGGGAGTCCTACACGACCGATGATCAGAGTCCGGTTCTGACAGATGATATGGTCGAGGACATACGAGGCAGCTATAGAAGCGGGCGGTTTTGGGCGAGCGAGTTATACAAGTTCGCCCGAGGTCCAATGGGCGGTCCATATGTATTTTCCGAGGATTTTGGCTTTCAGTTCGCAGAGGCAACCGGCATGAATACGGGTCTTTGGCCGGATACTGATGGGGAAACAAGGGCCGAGGCGGTGCTCTCATTCTTTCCGGAAAAACACCTGCATTATGAGAGTGTAATGGATGAAATCAGCCAATATCATTTGCACAATTTTATTGCGTTTATTTCCGGGCAAAGATCTCTAAATGAGTTCCCGGATTATGTATTGGCCATTCAGCGATTGGGAATTCAACAGGCCGAAGATATTCTCACCGAAGCCTGGCGGGATTTCTACGCAAAACCGGTCAGATAGCAGGTTATACACCGAGGACAAACCGATGCGGTCCCTCGAGAGTCTAATGCAATTCTTTCTCTTTCTCCAAACGCTTTTTAAATTATGCATATGGGACACAAAGCCCATTTAATCTATATTTATAGCAGGAGAAACACAAACTATGCAAATGCCAGAGAAAGTTGTCAGTTTATTGAATGACAAGGAAGCGACAAAGGTCTTAACTTCAGTCTCATCCAAGGGTATACCCCATACCGTTGTAATTGGAAGCACCATGGCGCCGGAACCTAATTTGATTTGTGCCGCAGAAATTCTGATGAAGACAACATCTGCGAATTTGAACGACAATCCGAATGTCTGCGTTTTGGTTGTAAAGGGTACGGAATCTTA
>JABGPX010000640.1 GCA_018644745.1 Spirochaetales bacterium | reverse complement strand
AAAATGGTACCGGGGGAATCGATTATGGTGAGGATTTCTTCGGAAGGAAGGCCTCACTCACGGTGAGCGGTCAGCTCCAGGCAGAGGTATATGCTCTTGCCCTGTCGAATGTCTACACTTTTGGTCCCACTTTTCGAGCAGAAAACTCCAACACCTCCCGTCACCTATCTGAGTTCTGGATGATCGAACCTGAGGTCGCATTCTGCGACATCGACGGAAACATGGATTTAGCGGAGAGCTTCCTGAAGTACATACTTTCATGGGTGCTGGAAAAATGCGCCGAAGACATGGCTTTTTTCGATAAGTGGATACAAAAAGGTATTATCCAGAGCTTACAGGATGTTATAAAAGCGGATTTCGTGAGAATCACCTATACCGAAGCGGTTGAAAAACTGCTGGAGGCCAGGTTAGAATTCGAGTTACCCGTAGAATGGGGAAGCGACCTGCAGTCGGAACATGAGAAATATCTTACTGAAGAAGTGTACAAAAGTCCTATTATCGTTACCGACTACCCGAAAGGGATAAAGGCTTTTTATATGAAACTGAACGGCGACGGCAAAACAGTGAGAGCCATGGATGTACTGGTCCCTCGTCTCGGAGAAATTATCGGCGGCAGTGAGCGGGAGAGTGATTTGGCAACCCTCGAGGACCGGATCGCGGAACTCGATCTTGATAAGGAGGATTATTGGTGGTATCTGGATCTCCGTCGTTACGGGACGGTTCCCCATGCGGGATTCGGTCTCGGATTCGAACGGTTAATCCAATATGTAACGGGCATGCAGAATATTCGCGATGTCATCCCCTTTCCGAGGGCGGCGAACAGTGCTGATTTCTAAATCAAATAAAAATAAGGAAGAATTTATGAGAAAGCGAAACACAAACTGGTTAGTTCGGGCAACGTTAGTTGTTCTACTGATTGGAGCTGCGGCAGCGATTTCGAGCTGCGCGACAAGCGGATTCATGGGTTTTGGCGACCCGTTGACAACCACAAGTTATGTAGAAAATGCAATGAGCGATTCTTCGACGCGGATCGCCCAGGCCGAAGCAGATAACAAGGCGCTGAAAGCCGAAATCGCCGAGCTCGGGAACTTGAAAGCCGAACTCGAGGATGTTCTCGATGTTATCGAACAGAATCGAAAAGACACCGAAGCACTCCAAAGCCTCGCCACAAGTGTAAATGACCGATTAGAAGAGATGCCGGTGGAGATGCTGCGTCAGTTGGTAACGGCGCTGCAATCCTATCTTGAAGCGGTAGAAACAGAATAACTAACGCGCGAGGAAAAGTTGCGGTGAGCCTAACACCGCACGGGGGCTACCATCCTGCCGGGAGTTGCCCATAGGGCCCCTGCCTCGGAAAATGAAGTTCCTTCGGTAAACATTTTCTCGGTGAGTTCGACTATAGACCGAATAACCGCGTTCTCATTACCCCCCGCCTCACCCGAACTCTCACCGGAGAGGATTTCCACATGCTGAGGATCCACGCGTCTTACAGGACAGGATTCCTCGAAAAGGGTTTGTATGCACAAGACGTGAGGAAGAGCGTTCTCGATGCTGCACAGCGGGGCCCGTCCTTCGCGAATAGCCTCGAAAACATCATCGAAAACATCGGCGCGGTTTTTTTCCGGCGGCTGACTCGGAAACAATTCAATATTTAGCTCATCCGAACCGGAAAGGACTCGATATGTCTCCCCTTTTTCCGATGCGTCAAACTCTATGATTCCTTTCTCAAAGATAAACTGTGTAACCGGTCCCACACTCTCGGGTGAAGAATGGCTTGCAATAAAACTGATTTTTATCCCGGTACCGGTGAGCACTCTCAGATATTGGGTATCGGCACTTTCTATGTCTTTCGCCCGGTAATTTTCACCGTACAGCTCCGCCGGATACGCTGATTCATCGGCAGATGGCCCGGCGACATACAGCATAGTATTCAAATAATGGGAGGTGGCATTTTGAGCTGGTGAATCATAGATCCTCCTGTCTCCGGCCTTGATGCGTCCCGCCCAGCCGTTGCGTTTGAAATACTCCGCCCCCCTGGGCCACAGCACTCTTGTCTTCATTTCCAGTAGTTTACCGAACCGTTCATCCAGGGCTGCCGTTTTTAGGCTCTGCACCGCCGGGGTAAATATCATTTGAAATCCGATAGCAAGAATATTCCCGGCTTTTTTTGCCGCGTCTCTCATGAAAAGCGCTTCGTCATATGTTCCAGCGGCGGGTTTTTCGCAGAGCACGTGATACCCGGCCTCGAGCGCCGCAGTTGAAAGCACTCGATGAGACGGGATTCCAGTC
>JABGPX010000106.1 GCA_018644745.1 Spirochaetales bacterium | reverse complement strand
CCTCTAGAACTTTTAGGGTCGTCGGCGTATTATAGATAGCCGCCCCAACATGCGCCTTCACGCAAAGAGTTACGCCATAATGCTCCGCCCGAAGGGAGAGCTTGCCAAGAGAATCGATCGCTTCTTTGAGCGAATCCTCATCGCTGTCACCGCCTGGGCCGCAATTTATAATCGGTATACCGATTTCTACCGCCGCCTGCATGGCTGCTTCCATTACTTCCAGCTCCTGAGAAGGCTGCTCCATTGCGAGGAGGTCAAGTTCATAATCCGAGGCAAGCCGCTTGATCTCAGATGCGTTTTCCTGCCACCTCGCTATAACCAGATGCTCGCTCATTCCGTCGATGGCGGAAAGCTCTATTCCGTCGTATCCGGCCATCTTGGTGTACTTAAAGGCCTCTTCGGTAGTGAATGGGCCGAAGAGAACCGAATTGGTTCCCAATTTCATGCTGAACTCCTTGCTGTTTATTGTATCTGCTGTTTTGCATCCCGCTGAAACGGGGGAAGTCTGTGAGGTCTTACCAACGCCCCGCCTGATTCGAAGGATTCGATAGCGGCGAAAGTATACTCGAGGGTCGCCAGAGCGTCCCGGCCTGAGGCTCTGAGCTGGTGAAAAGGCACCTTGTTTGTTACGTCTTCGAGAAAGGCATGAATCCGGTTTGGAAAGGTTATACCAAAATCCGTATCTCCGGTCTCCGTCACCTCGGCATCCGGCGCCGCGCCAAGTCCCAGGTTCGCCGGGTCCGCGGCACCTTCGGCACCGGGGGAGGGATAGTAAATAAGCTTCTCAACACAGTTTTCGATGGCGAAACTACCCTTTGTTCCGCCGACTTCCACGCTCCACCATCCGCCATATCCCATCCGGGCATCACCGCGCTGGCTGAAAAGATAACCAACCGTGTCGTTAGCAAATTTCACATGGATCGAGTTTACCGATACCATCGGATCCTCCGCGGCACGGCGGAAACTCGGCCGGTTCATAAAGGCCTGAACATGAGTTATATCTCCGCAAAAATGACGCATGATGCTGAAGGGGTGTGCAAGGAACGCCTTTACGTGGAAATAAGGGAATCCTTTTGAATTGGGTGCGTCGCCAATCCCGTCATAGGTAAATTCCCCTCCCGGGAAACCCATACGGTGAAGGCAGTAGAGCTTTTCGCCTATTTTACCGTCTTTTATCAACTGGTCGGCTTGATACGCCGGTTTTGTAAAGTAATGATTGAGATTGCAGCCGAGATACCGGCCCTGACGCGCGGCAAAGTCGACCATCTGCCTGGCGTGTTCAATTCTATTGGAAATTGGTTTTTCACACAGGACGTGTTTTCCCGCATCAAGAGCTTCCATGGTAGGTTCAAAATGCCAGCCCCCGTTCTCGTCTCCTCCGGTACATACATCAATAATGTCGATTTCAGGATGATCTTTCAGCATATCCTGAAGCGAGTAATACACATCAACCCCGTGCTTCTCTCGCGCGACGTCAGCCCGTTCTTTCACCACGTCGCACACACCGACGAGTTCCGCCAGCGGATCCTCGGCGTGACACTCGGCATGGCGCTGACCTATCCCTCTGTATCCGACAACACCTACTTTCAACGGCATTTATCATCCTCCTGCACATTGCATATTGATCCAATGTTGATAGTTTCCTGACTATACTATACCTGAAAAAAAAGCCCAACCTTGACGATCTGATCAGAAACCAGCACAATCCTCTCAAAATGGATATCCAAACCTTCGATCAACACACCAGACACCTGGAAACCGATATCATGCTCGAATCTGCGGGTATCTCGCTCAGGGTCATGCGTATTCCCGCGCATGGAAGCCAGTCGATTCAGCACAGCCATGATTTTCAGGAGCTCGTGGTAATACTAAGCGGTCACGGTAAGCACGAAATCGGCACTGATGTCTATGACATTGAAGCAGGAGATGTTTTCGTCATCCTAGGTGATACAACCCATGGATTTACGAAAACCGAGAACCTTTCACTCATAAACATCCTATTTGACCCCGATCAGCTAAGAATCCCGCGGAGTGATATCGGCAACCTGCCGGGTTACCATGCTCTTTTTACGATAGAACCTCAGCTGCGGGCAATTGGCAGATACCGAAACCATTTGAGATTGACCACTGATGACCTGGGGCATACCGCGGAAACCATCGCGGAAATAGAAGAGGAACTTCTGCACAAGACAGGTGGTTTTCAGTTTATGGCGGTGAGTCATCTTATGCGGCTTCTTGGGTTTCTCTCACGACGGTTCACCGAAGTTCAGCTAAATCCAAGCCGGCCGATT
>JABGPX010000107.1 GCA_018644745.1 Spirochaetales bacterium | reverse complement strand
GAGCGGAATCCGGCAGCGGAAGGAAAATGTGCCCGACATGCGGCGGCAGCGGACAGGTAAGAAGAAGCTCCGGTTTCTTTTCTATCGCCTCTCCCTGCTCGACCTGCGGCGGTGAAGGGTACGTAATTGAACATCCATGCGCCGAATGCCACGGAAGCGGCCTTCTCCGCAAACGGCAGCGTATAAAAGTAACCATCCCTCCGGGTATAGAATCGGGAAAGCGAATTAATATTCCCGGTCAGGGCGACGCAGGTCCCAACTCGGGCCCCGCAGGTGATCTGTATGTTGATATCAACGTGCAGGCTCACAAGCATTTCGAGCGGGATAGAAACGATATCTACTGTGTAGTGCCCGTATCACTCACCCAGGCCTCCTTGGGAGCCGATATCTTCGTGACAACACTCGATGAAAAGAAGATAAAATTGAAAATTCCCGCGGGAACACAGAACGGCAAAATCCTTCGTGTAAAAGGCGAGGGCGTGCCTTTTTTACACAACACCAACCGACGCGGCGACTTGTATATAAAAATCCAGGTGAATATTCCGCTAAAGCTTTCCAGCAAGGAAAAAGACCTGCTCTCCAAACTCGCGGAGATGCGCGGTGAAGAGTCGAGTCCCGATCCGGTTCCTCTCTCTGAGCTGTAGATAATACAACAGAAAAACTACCATTCATCACGCATAATACCTAAAAAAAAAAAAGGGCTGCCCGATAGAATCGGACAGCCCTGATTAAGTGCGAATTGAATGTCGGGTTAGTACGCGCCTTCGTCGTCGAAGACGGGTCTCAAGTCCCAGGCATCAATGTTGTAATTGATCGTGCCCAAGTCGCCTGTATCAAATGCCACGGGCAAAGCACGTTTGTAGTCACCGCCGTCGATAACACCAGCCACACCACCGATATCGATAGCTATTTCCAGCATATCAAAGCCATCAGTTCCGGCATCGGTGAAATCGGTTGCATTATAGGAGAATGTGCCGCTCGGAACGATAGACAACCTGTCACCAATAACCGTACCAATGGCAGTGTCGGTCCAATATACCCCTGTATTATCCATGAGAGTGAATCTCACATCGTGGGTAGAGCCGGCGGCGAGAAACATCGGATCGTTGTCTACTCCCCAGATATCGACGGTAACGTCGAAAAAGAGGCCGCTGCCTACTTCATTGACCACCCGGACCGGAACTCGGTTGAACCGGTATGTTCCGTCGTGATAATTAACGCCGATTTCTATCCAGTACCATCCGAGCGCGAGCCTGGTTGGATCGATTTGCACCGGAAATTGGTCGTTATTAACAGTGAAATTGACGACGTTGGTGTCCAGACCTGGCAGCCAGCTGCCGGCTATCCGACTGCTGTAGTCACCAGTATACAGGTCCCAGGAGAATTCACTAAAGCTTCGATCTGCATCGTCAGTCTGTATCGTATAGGTGAAGTTATCATTATTGTCTTCAGCGATTACCAGGGCGCCATTAACATTGAATTGATAGTTCGGCGGCGCACCAGCTCCTCCTGAGAAAATAAAAACCTGTCCATCGAGCCAATTGCCGAAGGTAGATTCCTCATAAAAGCTGAAGATATTGTCATCAAATCCTCCACCCTCAAATGCAGGGTCGGGGTGCCACCAGGTGGCGTCGGCCTGGGGTTCGTTCCAGTCTGGCTGGCGGTTGCCATCGGTTTCTCCCCATACGATTATCCGGTAGTCTCCCGGATCCGCAACATAGAGCTCAATATAGGCGGAGAAGATCGTATCACCGAATTCATTTGTTCCCCAGTTTGGATACATGTACGATTCCGCGACAGGTGCCGAGTCGGTGCCAAAGGCCCAGACCGCTTTCGCGCCGATCATTGGATCACCAGTGGGTACTTCGGAACCAGCCGGGAATATAATTTCTGCCCAAATACCCATCGCATAGTCGCCGCCTTTCATATCGGGGCCAAACTCAGGGTAGAACGATTCGAGTATTACGTCACATCCCGAGAACGCCAAAAGTGCGAGCAGGATGGTTAGAATTCCTATTATCTTTATTCTTTTCATTATATTACCCCTTAGAAATAGAGCGTCAAAGCTATGGATGGAACCAACGCATCGACGATCTTTCCTGTTGCAAATTGTCGTGACTCTTCAGCGACGAGTCCTTGCAATGTCTCGATCATATATTCGAAACTGGGGAAAACCGCTGTACCGGTTACTCCAACGCCCCACCAGTCGAATCGGAGTCCTGCGGCCGCCCTAAGGTTGGCGCCGAAATTGTTGTCCATGCTCTGGATGTCGCCCTGGTTGTGGACATAGATGT
>JABGPX010000472.1 GCA_018644745.1 Spirochaetales bacterium | reverse complement strand
ATACTCCAAAGGGACCTAGCTCTTCTGATCTGGAAAAGGCTTTATCGAAAACTTCACGGGCAAAAACTTCGTGGGTAATATGTGCCGGCATGTTAACCCTTCGCGCTGGTTATGATGTTAACCGGATACACCCCGCCATGCCGCTCCATTTTAAAGACCTCTTCATACTTTATTGAGGTAAAGCCGTGCCCTTCGAGCCGGTGCTTCAGATCCTCCGTTGCAAAGCCGTGATGAGCTGCAGAGGCGTCGCTGCCGTGAAATGAGCCGTCTTCGGCATCGAGTTCGATAATGGCGAGATATCCGCCGGTCTCGAGGAGTTCGTAGAACCGCGCGAGTAAGCTGTCCGGATCCTCTACATGATGCAGGGTCATCGCGGTGATAATGAGATTAAATGGTTCGGTATCGAGAGGAATCTTGCTCAAATCATGATTCCTTGTTTCAATATCCAAATCTCTATTTTCCGGCAATTCGAGCTTTTTGTTGAATACCTGCAACATGCCGTCAGAAGTATCAAGGGCGAGAATAGAACTGAGTTCCCTGGCCAGGTTCATAGACAGCAGTCCGGTTCCGGCGCCGCAGTCAAGAGCCCGCATATTAGATTTGATCGGAATAATTCGCCGGATTGCATTGGCTACCGCAGCGTTTCTCTCTATTTGAACCGGGTTCTGATCCCAGGTTTCGGCTTTTTTATCGAATGAAGTATCTTCTGACATTTTTCCCTCTTCTTTCACGAACATGAATACACCAAGGAGTATTATCGCTCCACCGAGAAATACGGTTCCTCCCGGGATCTCTCTCAATATAATAATCCCAAGGACTGTGGCATAGAGCGGTTCGGTAAGAACCGCCATTGAGATGAAAGAAGTTTTAAGGTATTTCAGCGCCCAATTGAAGAGGGTATGTCCGAGAAGCGTGCAGAAAAATGCAATTCCTAAGAAGATGAGATACTCTTTTCCGGGATATCCTGTGAAACGAATCGAAGCTCCTTGCCCGATGATAAAGAGTGTAAGGGTGCTTACGGAGTAAACAATAGCCACGTAAGTAAATGCGGGTATACGCTGGCGTACCGATCGTCCGATGAGCATATAGCCTGATACCGTCGCGGCTCCTGCAAGAGCGAGCAGATCGCCGGAGAAGGTGTCTGTCCCCGCGACAAGGTCGCCGAAGGAGAGTATTGCTATGCCCGCGAGCGCCAAGACTACGTATAATAGGGCCTTTCGAGTTACCCGTTCTCTAAAGAATATGAAGCCGAATATTAAAACGAAAATCGGGTGCGTATCAACCAGCACCGTCGAGCTCGCTATGGAAGTGCGCTCGAGAGACTCAAACCAGGTCCAGAAATGAATTGCCAGAAATACACCGCTGAGTACGCAGAGGAGGTAGTCTCCCGATCTTGCTTTTTTCGCGTCCGACGGAGCGGCGCTTTTTCGTATCTTGATCCGCTCGGTGATGAGAAAGGGCAATAACAGGACAACGGAGAAAAGCATCCTGTACATCCCGATTACCAAAGCGGGAGCATCAGAACTCCTGACAAAAATTGAAGAAAATGAAGTAAAGAGTACACCAATCGCTACGACAATATTGGGTGAGATAGAAAAGGCAGCTTTTCTCTGTTTGAGCATTGCAAAACAGTGTAACTGATGAGGCCGAAATTAGTAATAGGCACACTCGTATTGACCAAAAAGACAATATGCACTATGTATAGAGTATATATGGGCTACTTGAAACCGGCGACAACTATGTTTCTCGATATTATTCTACACAACTGTGTGGTACGGGAGAACCGTGTGCCGGTGAATTAGCTGTATTTAATAGAGCTATATCAACCCACGGGCACCAGCGGTCCGTGGGTTTTTTTATGTCTTAAGGAGTAAAGGTATGAGTACGGTAATCAGTGTGAACAATCTCAGCAAAAATTTTCGGTTGAAGACAAAGGGCCAAGGATTGGGGGGCGCCGCGAAAAGCATTTTCAAACCAGCATACTTAACGGTAAAAGCGGTGACCGATATTTCCTTTGAGGTCGAGAAGGGTGATATCCTCGCTTTTATCGGTCCTAATGGTGCCGGCAAATCTACTACTATCAAACTGATCACCGGAATACTGTTTCCTGACAACGGTACCATTTCCGTCCTGGGAATGAATCCGCACAAGGATCGCAAAAAACTCGCGTACCGTATCGGGACGGTATTCGGACAGAAGAGCCAGCTCTGGTATCATCTGCCCCCTTCCGATTCGTTTCACCTGCTTGGGAGTATTTACGATGTCCCTCGAGAGCTGCTCGAGCAGCGAATAGAG
>JABGPX010000108.1 GCA_018644745.1 Spirochaetales bacterium | reverse complement strand
ATCGTGGCTGGGATATGAGTCACGATCTCACGCCTATGCCTCGGATCCTCCGGAACGCCGGCTACAAAACCTACATGTCCAGTTTCACCCATGAGTCCACCGACCCGGTCTGGGAAGGATACGATGAAGTAAACGGGGCAAAAGACGAGGATAAGCCAGCATACGCCGAGAGAGTTTTTTCACGCCATGTAGGGAGCGGTGTACCGTTTTTGCTCTCAATCAATACCCAGGCGGTACATCGTCCTTTTATGGATGAGTATGACAAGGAATTGGCTGATACGATGCCGATTCCTCATTGGATGCCCGACGATCCTTGTACACGCGTGGACATCGCCTGTTTTCATCGCTATATTGCCGATTCGGACGCTAAGGTCGGTCAAATCCTGAGCGACCTGGAACGGCGCGGTTTAGTGGATAATACCCTGGTGATTTTTACCACCGATCACGGGATGCCCTTCGCACGTGCGAAACACACTTTGTTTGATCCCGGGCTCAAGATTGCATTTGTTGCGCGCTGGCCCGGGTTAATCCAAGGCGGCCAAGTCAGCGGCGAGCTGTTGAGCAACCTTGATTTCATGCCGACCCTTCTCGATCTCGTCGGACTTCGTGACAAGATGCCTCCAATGCAAAACCACGGCAGCAGTTTTGCCGGGCTCCTGGTTGACCGCGAGCATGAACAATACGCCGAATGGTCGCCGCGGGAAGAGATATTCGCAGAACATACCTATGGTGTCATGTATTCTCCGTCCCGCGGAATAAGGACCGATCGGTATAAATACATAGTGAACTTCGAACCGCGAAATCCCATCATGCACGAGCCCTTCGTTGTTCATCGCTGCGGAGAAGAAAAGGTTAACGAGTGGTTTTCAGCACCCGTTCCGCCGGAGGAGCTCTACGATTTGCTTGAAGATCCTACGGAATTCATGAATTTGGCTAATTCACCCTGTCACGGAGCTATTCGCCGGGAGCTCAGAAATCGTCTTTTTGCATTCATGGAATCCAGCGATGACATTCTGCTCGAAGGGCCGGTACCTGACCCATCCGGCGATCATACTCAGGGGCAAACCATTCCTGGCGAGTGGAGGGTAGATGACCGCGGGCTGTATCATTCGGACCTCCCACCGGTATGGCAGCGGGACAAATTCAAAAGCAGATCGTAGATGAACCTCTGGTTGACGCCAGCCCCTTTGCGGTTCGAAGCGGTGCCGCAAACCGACACCCTTATTCTCGCAGTGATGCGTTTAGTGTTTTATATGCCCGTTCCGATTCTTTTTGCCCTGCTGCTGAATGAAATCAGAAATCTCCGCTACAAAAAGCTGATTCAGACAGTAACGTATCTGCCCCATTTTTTATCCTGGGTAGTAATTGCAGGTATATTCCGAAATCTCCTCTCTCCAATAAACGGTATTGTCAACTACCTCATCGGACTGTTTGGAAGAGAACCCGTTGCGTTCCTGGTGAAATCGGAATACTTCCGCCAGATAATTATTATTTCCAGTATCTGGGCCCAGACCGGCTGGGGCAGCATTGTAATCCTGGCCGCCATTATCGGCATTGAGCCGGAGCTTTACGATGCCTGCAGTGTGGACGGAGGGGGACGTTGGGCAAAACTACGGTGGATTACTTTTCCCGGAATCATGCCGGTGGTGCTGATGATGTACATCCTTCGCATCGGGCGGCTGCTGCGTTCAGGGTTCGATCAGGTTATCAATTTCTACAATCCCGCGGTGTACAACGTCGGAGACATCATGAATACCTACGTCTTCCGTGTCGGTTTACGCCAATTCGATTACAGCTACGCCACGGCTCTTGGGTTGTTCGCAAATCTCATTTCCTTCGCACTCTTATTGCTGTCGAACTGGGGAGTTCGAAAGATCGACCCCGAGAGTTCTCTGTGGTAGGCCGGCGAAGTGCGGCGGACATCATGGTCGACGTGATAATCTACGTCGGTACGGGGGTACTCTTCGTCGTCATGCTGTACCCGTTCTGGGAATTGCTGGTGGTTTCGCTTATGGCGCCGGAAGAAGCGAGTGCAATGGGACCCAAGTTCTGGCCGTCCGGCATCTCCTTTGTCAACTATAGAAAAGTTCTAGCAACCCGATATATCTATATTGGGTACGCTAATACCGTGATACGCACGGTTCCGGGTATCGCCGTTTCTATTTTTATGACCTTTACCCTGGCTTATCCCCTTTCGAAGCGTTCTCTGCCGTTCCGCAAAGGCGTCACGGTATTATTAGCTTTCACTATGTTTTTCAGCGGCGGTTTAATCCCAACCTACCTTTTGGTACGCGGC
>JABGPX010000807.1 GCA_018644745.1 Spirochaetales bacterium | reverse complement strand
ATTCCGAAAAGCTCATAGCGGACTTTGATGTGAGATCGGGCCAGGGATCATCAGGTCCTGCCCGTTCCCTTTCGGGAGGTAACCAGCAAAAAGCAATTGTAGGCAGGGAGGTTGATCACGATCCCGCCCTGCTTATCGCGGTGCAGCCGACACGGGGACTCGATGTCGGCTCTATTGAATACATACACAAACGGCTTGTCGATCAGAGGGATCGCGGGAAAGCGGTACTGCTGATTTCACTGGAGCTCGATGAAATTCTTGATCTTTCCGACCGTATTGCGGTGATCAACGGAGGCAACCTTATCGGGTTGCTCGATGCGAAGAATACTGACGAGAATGAAATCGGCCTGATGATGGCGGGGGTGAGCAAATGAGGCTGAAACTGAAAATCAAGCTCCCCAGGGCCGCACTGGTAGCTCTTATCTCGATACTCCTCGGTTTGATCGGCGGTGCGATATTCATGGCAATTACGGGAAATAACCCTTTTCTCGGATATACCTATTTATTCCGCGGCGGTCTGATGAGTGTGGAGAGGATCGGTAATACTCTCGCCACCGCAACTCCGCTTATTATGACCGGCCTCGCCGTGGCATTTGCATTTCGAACAGGGCTTTTCAATATTGGTGCATCCGGGCAGATGCTCTTTGGCGGACTATGCGCGACGGCGGTCGGACTAACTCTGAATCTGCCGAAAGGACTATTGCTGCCGCTGGTTTTAGCTGCTTCGATCGCAGGCGGCGCGTTCTGGGGGCTTATTCCGGGTCTGCTGAAAGCCCGGTTTAATGTTCATGAAGTAGTGGCGACTATCATGATGAACTGGATTGCCTACTGGGTAGTTTATTACACCATTCCAGCATATTTCAAAGGCCAGTTCCTCGAAACTGAATCACGAAAGATACCGGAGGCCGCATCCTTGAAAGCGGGGTGGCTTACTGAAATGTTTGATGGATCCTACATAAATATGGGACTCCTCGTAGCGCTGGCCGCGGCTGTTATAATCGGGATTATCCTGAACAAAACCGTGTTAGGATTTGAATTGAAAGCAGCCGGTTACAACAGGCATGCTTCAGAATATGCGGGGATGAAAGTAAATCGAAATATAGTGCTTTCCATGACCATCGCCGGTGCACTGGCCGGACTCGGCGGGGCGACTCTTTATCTTGGATATTCTTCAAACATTCAGATTGGAATTCTGCCGATGCAAGGCTTTGACGGCATTGCCGTTTCGCTGCTGGGAGCAAATACGCCTGTCGGTGTAATAGCCTCGGCCGTTTTCTTTGGGATTATGCATTCCGGTAAGGGCTTTATGAATGCAATGACCGATATCCCTCCGCAAATAGGCGACACTATTATCGCAACTATTATCTATTTCGCAGCTACCAGCGTTCTTATCGAGAAGAACCTAGATCGAATAAAGCGGCTGCTGAGAGGAGGTAAATAATATGTGGGCAATAATTGAGCAGATATTTCCATATGCTATTGCGTATACCATTCCTCTTCTCATTACCGCTCTTGGCGGTCTTTACAGTGAACGAAGCGGGGTTGTGAATATTGGCCTTGAAGGGCTCATGGTGGTCGGTTCTTTTGCCGGCGCATTAGTCATATCGCTTCTCCAGCCCGCTCTGCCTGAAGGAGCCATTTGGATCGGCCTTCTTGCGGCGGCGGTAGCCGGGGCGGCGTTCTCGCTGCTTCATGCTTTCGCGAGCATCAACCTAAACGCGAACCAGGTAATTAGCGGCACCGCGATAAACATGATTGCAGGTGCATTGACAGTCTTCCTGGCAAGAAATATTTCCGGCAGCGGTAATATACAAATTGTCTTTGGTATGACAAGACGTAATATCCCTCTTCTTCACAAGATACCAATATTAGGCAAGCTCTTCTTTACTCAAACCTACGGCACTACTTGGGTGGTGCTGCTTATTCTTCTCATCGGGTGGTTTGTACTGTACAAGACACCCTTCGGATTGAGATTGAGAGCGTGCGGTGAGCACCCGCAGGCTGCGGACGCCGCCGGAGTTAATGTCCTGGGCCTGCGTTACGCGGGAGTTCTCATCTCCGGAGCCTTCGCAGGTTTGGGCGGAGCGGTTATACTTGTAACGTACTCTGGAGAATTCAACGGCTCGGTCGCCGGTCTGGGATTCCTGGCGCTTGCGGCGCTTATCTTTGGCCAATGGAAACCTCTCGGTATCCTGGGTGCGACATTTTTCTTCGGTTTTGCGAGCACTCTGGCAAACGTATCGCAAGTGGTCCCGGCTCTATCTAAGATACCCGGCTTAATTTTGAAAGCTTTTCCGTAT
>JABGPX010000109.1 GCA_018644745.1 Spirochaetales bacterium | reverse complement strand
TCGACCTCGACGCCTTCCGAGGAAACATCCCGCTCTTTCCAGTCGATAGAACCCGCGAGAGCCCTTGCAAGGGATGTTTTACCCACGCCGTGGGAATCGGCGAGCATGACATGCCCCGCCGCGATTTGCGCCGCCATTATATATTCAAGCTTGATTCTATCGATATAAATTACAGACCTAATGTTGTCTATAATTTTGTTTGCACCTTTCTGGACGCTTTCAAGATCCAAAGGGACATCCACTGCTGTATCCATGCTTGCCTGCCTGCCTTTTCATAACAAAGTAGGGTGGTGTAAGCGAAAAGTCAAGATTCTTGATCAGCATGGATTGATGGATTAGAATTGAGCTTTACACCATGGAGTGTGACGAATGCGCATGATTCTGAGCATCGACATCGGATCTGTTACCGCATCCTACGTTCTACTCGACGGGGATGGAAATATTATACTTTCCGACTATAAGGCCCATCGCGGAGAACCCGGCGCTTGTATATCGTCCATGCTGGAACAATCGGGAATAGATGATGAAATAGTGCCGGTCGCAGTCGGTTCATGTCCGGAGTTTATCACCGGCGCGCGGAGGGTGGATGATACTGTGGCTTGGGTAACCGCGGCGTTGAAGCATCATCCAAAATTGCGGTCTCTTCTTGTTGTAGGAGGAGAGCGATTTGGGTTGATCACTCTCGACGGGAACGGCGGATATCAGAGGATGAAGACCAATACCTCCTGCGCCGCGGGAACCGGCAGTTTCCTCGACCAGCAGGCGAGAAGGCTCAATCTCGAGGACGGCGCGCAGCTGGCAGAGTTAGCTCTTACAAATACCGGCAGCGTGCCGACTATTGCGTCCCGGTGCTCAGTGTTCGCTAAAACAGATATCATCCACGCGCAGCAGGAAGGATATAGCGTTGAAGAGATCTGCGACGGAATATGTCTCGGACTTGCTCGGAATGCGGCGGATGTTCTTTTTGATAACGGCAAAGTCGAGGGCCCGGTTGTATTTATAGGCGGAGTTGCGGCAAATGGCGCGGTGCGCCGTCATCTCGATTTATATCTTGGTATTGAATTAGTCAGCGATGATTATGCTCCGCTATATGGAGCGATTGGCGCGGCATACTGCGTGCTGAATGACGGCGATTTGCCGGAAATCATTCATCCTCGAGGGTTGGTAACCTCCCATAACGAAGGACGGGAATATTTTTTCCCGAAGTTAGATCTCTCAGATTCTGTATATCCGGATTTTGATGATCACTCTCACTATCTTTATACGCCAACAGCCTCCTGGCGAGAATCTGCTGCTATTGATAATCCAGTAGAAGTGGACTGTTATTCCAGCCCTGATCAGGGTACATCAGACGCGATAATCGGCATCGATATCGGCTCGACAAGTACGAAATCTGTTGTAGTTTCACCGGAAGGCACCGTTTATTCGGGCTTTTATACGCGCACCGCTGGTAAACCAGTTGAGGCGGTACAGGCGCTTTTTGAGGCAGTTGATAACTGGGTAAAGAAGGCCGGGGCGGAATTGTCTTTTTCCGGCGCCGCGACGACAGGATCGGGACGGAAACTGATCGGCGAAATTGTGAACGCGGATTTGGTTATTGATGAAATCAGTGCCCACGCGAGAGCTGCAGTCGACCTGCAGCCAAATGTGGATACCATTATTGAGGTTGGCGGACAGGATTCTAAGTTCACCTCTCTCCGCGAAGGCAGGGTGACCTTTTCAAGAATGAATACGGTGTGCGCCGCCGGGACGGGCAGTTTCCTCGAGGAGCAGGCCGACCGGCTTGGTATTCCAATTTCGGAGTTTGCCGACCTGGCGATTGGTTCCAAATCACCTTTAACAAGCGACCGCTGCACTGTTTTTATGGAACGGGACATCAATTGTTTTCTCAGCCGTAATTACGAAACCCCCGAGATCCTTGCGGGCTCGGCTCATTCTGTGTGCGAAAACTATCTGCTCAAAGTTGCCTCGGAAGGCCATATTGGTTCGGTTATCGTGTTTCAAGGCGCGACCGCTAAAAATAGAGCGCTGGTAGCTGCATTTGAACAGAAACTCGGGCGGGGCGTTTTTGTTTCGCGTTACTGTCACCTTACCGGCGCATATGGCGCGGCTCTTTCGCTTATAGAAAGCGAAAGCCGGGAAACATCTTTTCGAGGTATTTCAATATCTTCGAAAAGGATTCCTGTGAGTATGGAAACCTGCGGATACTGCGGGAACAATTGTCGCATTACCGTAGCCGATATAGATGGCGCCACCGCGGCCTATGGATTTCTATGTGGAAGAGATTATGAGACAGATCGGTTT
>JABGPX010000422.1 GCA_018644745.1 Spirochaetales bacterium | reverse complement strand
CCCAGGCCTCCGGCGCCCATCGCGGCGAGATCTATGGTCGTGTGGTTGCAGCTGGAGCAGTCGGATTCGTGCTGCACGGTCGTGCTCCCGGCATGATCCTTCCTACAGGCTGTGTCAGTTTCGGTAAAGCGGGAACCATACCGGCTATCGGAATTGCCTATGAGTCAGGCCTGCAAATACAGCGGCTCGCTGAAAAAGCAGATATCACTCTGAAAATCTCTACGTTTGACTCTTTTGAGAACGGCATTTCACGCAACGTAGTAGGGGAGCTGAAAGGCACCCGGTATCCCGATGAGTATGTGGCTGTCGGTGGGCACATGGATTCTCACGACGTCGCTCCCGGAGCGGTTGATAACGCATCAGGAACCACCTGCGTCGTGGAAACCGCTCGCCTGCTTTCACTTCAGCGAAGTGAAGTAGAGCGATCCGTCAGGTTCATCACTTTCGGCTCAGAAGAAGTCGGGTTGCTCGGATCATATGCTTACGCCGAGGCCCACTCTATGGAAATGGCAGCATTCAGATTTATGCTGAATCTGGATTGCGTAATTATGTCCCGGCCGAAAGGTCTGGTTTTCCACAATCTTCCATCGGCGGATGAGTATACCACAAAGCTCCGTGGTCAGATGAACGAACCTCTGCCGTTTTTTGATCGTATCCATGCCCACTCGGATCATTTTCCCTTTATCCTGAAGGGTGTGCCTACCGGCGAACTGGGCGGCGGGCGATTCAATCCTAAAGTAACGGCGTTTGCCCATATGGCCGGCGACATGGCTGACAAGGTGTCTCTCATGGATCTCCGGGAGGAATCGGCGTTGGCGGCCCGGCTGTTAATCCGTGCGACAAACGATCCCGACTGGCCTTTCAAAAATCGAACGCCCGAGGAAGTCGATCAGGTTCTCGAGAAGAGCGGAATAAAGCAGGCGCTGGAATTCGAAAATCAGCCATTTGTGAAGTAGGGATCAGCTTCCGTCTATCGTGGCTGATCTGAGAATAATTCGATCCTTCGAGATCCAGTGGTCTTTGTAGTAGAGCGAATCTTCAAACGTATCGTTTAACGATACCATTTTCTCGCGAAGCACCTTTCGGAATCGGTTGAAGGTCTCTTTATGATCCCTATCATTCGCGAGATTCTTCGTTTGAAAAGGGTCGTTCTGGTTATCAAAGAGAAGCTCCTGGCCATCGGACTTGAATACCGCGTACGTGTACTGCTTATTTCTCAGAGCGCGCCATTCATGGCCGTTTTCCCACGCGGCGCATGCGCCGGTATTCTGTAGAAATGCAAACTCCGGTTCGGGACCGTCCTCTCCCCTGATGAGGTGGCTCACATCCATCCCTTCAACTTCCCTCGGAATCTCGGTGCCAATGAGACCAAGCAACGTCGGCATAACATCAACATAACTGGTGCAGGCGTCTATTTTTTCGGGAGCTGTGTTCGCGCCATCATCCTTTGTTGGCATCCGAAGGAGAAAGGGTATCCGGCTGGCTTCTTCGTAAAAGATGTTCTTCATCACTCTGCCCTGAGCACCAAACATCTCGCCGTGATCCGACGTGAAGATAAAAATGGTATTCTCATCCAGATTGAGCTCGGAGAGTGCTGCCCGAAGACGCCCTATATTCTCATCGATAGATGAGGTTTGGGCGTAGTACACCCGCTTCCAATCCTGGATTTTTTCCGGATCATGATCCTCGTTCGACCAGTCATCACCATGGGGATCCTTCACCGTTGAGTAATTGGGAGGGAGAGGAAAATCCATATCCCGGAACTCTTTCATCCAATGTTCCGGCACATTTTCCTCCCTCCACGGGAGATGGGGTGGTCCGAAGTTCAACTGGAGATAAAATGGCGCCTCTTGCTTTGAGTGTTCGCGGAGCCTTTTGATCGCCAGATCAGTTTGTCCATCCGGCTCGTAGGTACCTTCCGGGAAAAATACTTTTTCGGGTGTATTGAGATGGTAATAAGCTGCTTCTCCGTAGTATTCGTGATGAAAATTGTATGCAGCCCAGTAGCCGTCAAAACCGAGGCGGTCCGGCCCTGGAGGAACGTAAGAATTCTTCGGGTCGTAATGGTTTCCAAGCTCGTTGGCGTACAGGTGCCATTTGCCGATGTATGAGGTTTCATAACCAGCGTCGTTCAGGCATACCGCCAGGCAGCGGTGGGAGGTATTCATGCGTATTTCGTTTATTACCATGCCCGTGGAAGTGGTGTACTTGCCCGTAAGCAGCGAAGCCCGGGAAGCCGCGCATACCGGCATTGAGGCGATCATGTTGGTAAAGTCCACAGATTCCGCCGCCAGCGCGTCTATATGCGG
>JABGPX010000110.1:238-2315 GCA_018644745.1 Spirochaetales bacterium | reverse complement strand
ATTATTCAACTGTACTACCTCTCATTCCTTCGAGCGACAGATCGGGACAAATAGAGCTTCTCACTACGCTTCTCCGCCGAAAGTTCGGCAAACGCCCCCGAGGTGCTTGGGTTACCGAGTGTGTATGGGAGCCCGGCATGCCCTCCAGTTTGAAACGAAGCGGAATGGAATATGTTTTTCTCGACGACAGCCATTTCATTGGTGCGGGTCTTCGAGGCGATGAGCTCTATGAACCGGTTATTACCGAAGACCAGGGTAAGGCTGTGCTTGTTTTTCCAATATCTGCCGATATGAGGCTCTTTCCATTTAGAAAAGATCCTGCGCAGGTAGTCGATCAGATCCAGAGTCTCTCGGAAGATACTGGAAAAAGAGTAATAACGCTTATCGAAGACGGTGAATGCTTTGGAGCCTGGAATGGAAGCGGGAAAACTCTGTATGGCGAGGGCTGGCTGGTCGAATTCCTGGAATCGCTGCGTAAGCTTAAGGGTTCGGTTGTAAGTACCCGGCCCGGAGCGTGGCGTATAGGTGAACGGGAGTATCAGAAGAGATATTTCCCCTGTACCTCATATGAAGAAATGATGAAATGGACTCTGCCTGTTGAAAGAAGACAGGAATTTGATAAACTGCAGCGCGGGAAGCTCAGCAAGAATAGCCGCGCGTATCTCCGTGGTGGATATTTCCGGCAATTTCTCAGCAAGTACACCGAATCGAATCTTTTGTATGCAAAAATGATGCACGCTCATGTTCTGGTAAATCAGATACGTGGCGACAAATCTCTCAAAAAGGCCGCCAGGGAAGAGCTTTGGCGCGGTGAAGATCATTCCGCCTATTGGCATGGGAAACGCGGGGGAATATACTCGAATCCTATTCGTAAAGCCGCGTACTGCTCCCTTATCTCCGCGGAGAAAATGTCTCGACAGCGAGGCGTTTTTAGATCTCATATCAGTACCGAAGACTTTGATATGGACGGACTTACCGAATACCTGTACCACGGCAATGAACTCAATATGTATGTGCATCGAAACGGAGGAATGGCCTTTGAACTCGATTATTTGAGCCGCCCATGGAACTATCTGGATACATTCACGAGAAAACGGGAGTATTTTCAGGAGATAATCGATGGCGGGCAGGTCGCGGATCCCTACCCCAGAAAAGCCTTTCTCGATCATTTTATGAGAAAAGATGAGCAGATATCCAATTTTGACAGGATGACTCATAGTGAGTTGGGTAATTTTCTCACCATGCCGTATGATGTAAAGGAGTGTCGGCGTGATCACATGGAGCTTGTCTTTGCAGCGGATGGGCTTGTCGGTAAGAACGGATCAAGAATTCCCGTCTCCATTGAAAAGCGATATCGTATGAAGCGGAACTCAATAGTTGTTGAATACGGAATAACCAACCGCGGAACCGCTCCTGTTGAGGAATGTTTCGGTTCCGAGATTAACCTTTCCTTTGCATCGATGGATGAGCTTCAACTTTCTATCCAGAAGAAAGACTCGGAGAAAAGTATAAAGTCCAGGCTGCTGAATGCAGGAGGTACGGTTGGATTCTCCGCGGCCGATCAGAAAAACAAGGTGCTTGTGCAGGGAAACTTCGCCGAAGAGACGGAACTTTGGATTGTTCCCGTCGAAGCCGTCTGGCTTGAGCAAAACGGAAGAAACCGGGGATATCAGAGTACATGCTTTCTGCCAAGATGGAGTATCAATCTCAATCCCGGGGAGCTTTGGAAAACTTCGATTGCTCTTTCTTTTACGAAAAATAAATAACAGGTAGATCGAACAACCCGCCAATAGTACAACTGATAGGAAGTATTTACTTAAAAATAGCGGTGTCCTAACGATTTATCTATCAGCTAAAAAACTAATGATGTTGCCTATCCACGGTTGTACTTCCGTATAATACTGATCCTCCGCAAATATGAACTCCATAAACGACTCTTCATACCGCTGAAGATAGTAAAGACTTAGGCCCCTGTAATAATGGGTGCGTTGTTCCAACTCGTTCGGACGTCTGATCTGGAGAAAATCGTCGATTTTTACTATTGCGTCTGCCCAATCTTCCAGGCTGAAGGACATAG
>JABGPX010000110.1:0-228 GCA_018644745.1 Spirochaetales bacterium | reverse complement strand
GGACATAGCTAGAAGGTTGTGAAGAGGACCATCGGCAGTATCCTCCGGAAGCCATTGTAATTCCCTCAATTCAGCTCGCTTCGGAGCGTTCCCGTTTAAGAGAACTTCCAGCGCCTCTATCGTGGCGGGATGCAAATCAATCGGATCGACAGCCGTATCGTACTGCCCGGCCTTCAATGCTGATCCTGAGTCAATCGTCGTTGAGAGAATGAGATATGGCAGCGGTCT
>JABGPX010000112.1 GCA_018644745.1 Spirochaetales bacterium | reverse complement strand
ATATGGACTAATAACAGCTCCGCAATCCGAACCAAAATGTATAGCGGCAAATACGGATCAGTTACCTATAGCTATAGCTGGGCTCTCGGCACGTCTCTTGAGAACCAGATTCTCAAGGTTGAAGAGACGGCTGATATCGGTGGAATTCTCGGATTGAAATCCGATTATGCACAAGAGTATGTCTATGCCGCAATCGAGTCCGGTCCTAATATTTGGGCTTTGTCCTCGTATTCGAAGAACCCGTCGGAGCAGGTCAACACATTTGTCGACGTTTTTCTCGGCAGTGAAGTGGGATTCTGGTCGGGATGGTTCGGTATCTACGAGAAATACTGGACATTCGATCTCGACGGCGGAATCCTTCGCCTCGCACAATCGGTTGATGAAGAGACTGGTAAGTATACGTATTTTCCCGCGACCCGACCGACTAGACCGCTCAAGGGAACCAATCGAGATCATACGGTAGTCGGCTATCGTCTTGAAGGGGACACTCCGGAAGCTTATGAAGGCCGTAATAAGTTGTACCAGTTTTATAACTCTGAGTATCAGAGAGGCGTCGATGAGAAGATCTACTTCAGTGGATATCCCCACTGGTGGTCCGAACCCACTTCTGATATGTACAATACGGCTAACGCCGACATAAAGCGTATTTTCAAAGAAATGGTCGCGGCTGCTGTCACCGGCAATATGACTGTCGACGAAGCTCTGGCATCCTATCGTAGCCAAATGAAAGAGCTCGGCGCGCAGACGGTACTTGACGAAGCGAATGCTGCAATCGGCAAGACCAGCTCAACCGAGTGGCGCTACTAATCTTTATCTATATTATTATAAAAATTCCTAGATGGAACGAGCGGCTTTATGCCGCTCGTTCTGTAAATAATTGCATTCAGAGTAGAGGGGGGAGTGTATGTCTACTGAAGTCGCCCAGCAGGATCTTGTTCAGACTGGTGTCAGTCAGACCGTAACAAAAGGAAAAGGTAAAATCTTCACGAGCAAAACTATTGTGCTGTATATGATGATTTTACCCGCGTTGCTTCTCTCTTTCCTTTTTGTGTATATCCCGCTGCCGGGGAAACTTATTGCATTCACCGATTGGCGGATGTCCGGGTACAAGGGCTGGGTAGGTTTCGCGAATTTCAAATACCTTTTTTCTCTATTCTATTTCTGGAAGGCGTTTCTCAACCAATGGCGTCTCATTCTCTTTGGGTATCTCTTTGGTTTTCCGGCCCCCATTATACTCGCTTTGTTGCTCAATGAACTCCGCGCGAAAAGATTCAGAAAAACCATCCAGACTATTACCGTTATCCCCAATTTCATTAACTGGGTTGTAATCGGCGGCATCTTCATGCAACTGCTTTCGCCACGATATGGTTATGTAAATGATGTCATACGGCTTCTAGGCGGCGAAGGGATATATTTTCTGTCAAAACCTAAATTGTATCCTTTTCTCTTTACCTACTTCGGTATGTGGAAGCGTGTCGGGTATAGTGCCATTATCTATCTCGCTGCCCTTTCCGGCGTCGACACTCAGTTATATGAGGCGGCCGTAATTGACGGTGCCGGGAGGTGGAAGCAAACACGATATATAACGCTTCCTGCTCTGGCACCCACTATCGTTATCATCTTCGTACTTTCTATGGCCAATGTGTTCGCCGGTTATTTCGAGCCCAGTCTGGTATTGAAGAATCCAATGATCACCTCAACGGCTGAGATACTGGATACATATATATATGAGGTCGGTCTTGTGCGCGCCAAATACCCGCTCGGTGCTGCTGCCGGTCTCTTTAAAACCTCCGTCGGCATTGTTCTCCTTTTTGTCGCCAACTGGCTTAGCAAGAAAGTGACTCCTGACAAGCGAAGCATACTATAAGGGAGGTATGAGATGGCTGGTGTGAAAATCCGCTCTCGTGGAGAGCAACTGTTCGGTGTGGCAAACGTGTTATTTATGATCCTCCTTAGTGTTCTGATGCTTATTCCCTTTTTGGCCATATTAAAGGATTCGCTGGACCTTGGTGGTCAGGGAGATCTGACCCTTACCTTTATTCCAAAGGAGTTCACCCTACTGTATTACGATATGGTTTTTAACGACGCGGGTGTTTACCGCCCCTTTGTCAACTCCATTGGGGTAACACTCGTCGGGACATTGCTTGCTCTCGCCGTAAATGCGACAGCGGCTTACACCGTATCGAAACGG
This sequence comes from Spirochaetales bacterium, assembly GCA_018644745.1. The sequence continues at coordinate 133 of JABGPX010000112.1, read as the reverse complement.
GGGTTGCGCGGGAACAGATTTTTTATCTACTTTCTTGTAGTTATACCCATTATTTTCCACGGCGGCGGCGTTATCGCTAACTACGTCTGGTACAAAGCCATAGGATTGTTGAATACTTACGCGGTGCTTATTC
>JABGPX010000114.1 GCA_018644745.1 Spirochaetales bacterium | reverse complement strand
TGAGGAATATATCCCGAAGCATGTTGCGGCATGAAACTAGCAAGCTTTGGGGCATTGTGTTATGGTTGGACATGATAAAATCCCCCGATGTATATAAAGAGCTGCGGGCGCGCATCGACCGGCATGCCATCCCGTTTCCAGAGACTTCCTCGGGAGTGGAATTACGGCTGCTGCGGGCCGTTTTCGATGAAGAGGAGGCCCGGGTCGCCTGTGCGCTGGGTGCAATCGGTGAGCCGCTTCGCAAGATAATGCCCCGCCTGAAAAAGCTTACATATACTGAACCTGAGGTGGTCGCCATGCTGGACCGACTTGCTGTTAAGGGGGCGATACACCGCGGAATGGTGAAAAGCGGGAATGGCCGTGAGCGCGCGTATTCGCTCTTGCCGATTGCGGTAGGTATGTTCGAGATGCAGGTTGATAGACTTACCGAGGAATATGCAAAGGATTTCGATGAGTATCTCACTGATGGTTTCAGCGAAGCGTTCTACACCCCACGTACCCACCAGTTGCGGACAGTTCCGGTTGGAAAGGCGCTAAAATCGGAAAAAAGCGTCGGCGCCTATGATGATATACGCGCCTATATTGAGTCGATTAAAGGACCTTTCGCTGTAATGAACTGCGTTTGCAGGCAGGCCAAGGAACTTCGCGGAGGAAGCTGCGATCATGGAGACGCGCGGGAGACTTGCCTTACAGTGGGAGCGGCTGCAGTCGGGATGAGCCGTCGCGGGAATGCAAGGCTTATAAAAAAGGCGGAAATTATCCAGATCCTCGAAAGAGCCGAGAAGAAAGGTTTCGTGCTGCAGCCGGAAAACACCCAAAACCCAGACTATATCTGTTGCTGCTGCAGCGACTGCTGCGAAATAATTACTACCGCAAAAAAGCTTCCCTCCCCTGGGCAGGTATTCACCTCGGATTACTACTGTGTGAACGAAACGGATCAATGCACAGCCTGTGGAAGATGCGTAAAAAGATGTCCCATGGACGCGATAACTCTGGACAATGCAGCTGTCGTGGAAAAAAATCGGTGTATCGGCTGCGGCTTATGTGTTTCTACTTGTCCGGAGGAAAGTCTCTCTCTTGTCCGGAATAAAGGACGGAAACTGCCGCCGAAGAACAAGGTTTTTCTCTACGGCAGGATTTTCAAGGAGCGATTCGGCCTTTTTCGCACAGCCGCGGCGCTTATTCGTCATGTTGCCGGCGGCAGGATTTAGGATCGGGAGATCAGCTTGCTCCTCAGCCAGTCGGCCCATTTCTCCAATCCGTCGCCCTTCGTACATGACACCTCAAAAACGGCGGCATCTCTATTGAGCACCGATATGTGTTCCCAAAAGAGCTCACGGTCAAATCCGGCGATTTCCAGATAATCGAGTTTGTTTAGCACCACCGCATCAACCCCTTTGAAAATAAGCGGGTATTTGAGCGGTTTATCGTCACCTTCCGGTACGCTTAGAATCACCACGTTAAGGTGGGCGCCGGTATCCGATTCCGCCGGACAGACCAGGTTGCCCACATTCTCCAATATGAGAAGATCCGTTTTCGCGGAATCCACCGTTTCGAGGGCTCTTTCGAACATCGCCGCGCTGACATGACAGAATCCACCCGTTTCTATCTGCACCGCCGGTATATTTACCGCGGCGATTTTATCGGCATCGACGGTGGAATCCAAATCTGCCTCCACAACGGCGATTGATACATCGTTTCGAAGCAATCGAATCGTGTTGAGGATTAGGCTGGTTTTCCCGCTGCCGGGGGATGACATGATGTTAAGGAAGGTTGTTCCCTCATCCCGTAGCCGTTTGCGAAGAGAGGCCGCGAGATCTCTATTGTCGGATAGTATCTCTTCTTTTATTTTGATGAGCCGTACCTCGGACATTATACTGCCTCCATATCTCTTATATAGAACTCACTGCCCCCGGTGAGGGAACAATCCGACTCCCCGCAATCCGGGCAGCTCACTTTTTTAACCGAAGACAAGTCCAGAGGAAAAGTCGCGCCGCAGCTATGACAAGTGAACTGGGACGGTTTCCTATGTATCTCAATTACCGCTCCCTCGGCCAGGGTGTCTTTGCTGAGATAATCAAAGTAGTGCTGCATCCACTCGGGTTTCATGTCGTTCAGCTCGCCGATCTCGAGATGGATTTTCACTATCTTGGAAACCTCATTTTTCTCGGCGCTTTTAAGAACCGTGGAAAGAATACTTTCGGTTATCGACAGTTCATGCATAGCGCCCATCATAAACAGCAGTGAAATGTATGTAAACAGCGCAGAGGAGGACTCATTTTGATCCATTGATTAGGAGTCATATCGACAGCATATGTGAGGATGCGTT
>JABGPX010000115.1 GCA_018644745.1 Spirochaetales bacterium | reverse complement strand
CCGCCCTTTCGCCCTCTCTGGCTATCGGTGCCTGGCCGCCGGAATAAAACAAGATATTTCCCACCTGTTTAAATCCATTCTCTGCTCCACCGGCAATTTTCCCGATCCAGAGTTTAATCTCCTCCATGTATGCGGCGAGAAGCGCCATCGCAGTTAGCGCGGCGGACCCTATAGCAAATCCTTTTCCAGTGGCGGCAGTGGTGTTACCGAGCATATCGAGCGCATCGGTTCTCTCTCGTACTTCCCTTGGTAATTCCGACATTTCGGCGTTTCCACCTGCATTGTCCGCAATGGGTCCGAACGCATCGGTGGCGAGGGTGATCCCGAGAGTAGAAAGCATACCGACAGCCGCAAACCCTATTCCGTACACTCCGTTAGCAAATTCCGCGAAACCGCCGGCTGACCAGAACGCTATGATAATTCCAAGAGTAATTGTAACAACGGGGATACCGGTTGAAAACATACCCACCGCCATTCCATCTATAATTGTCGTGGCAGCTCCTTTCAACGTCTGATTAGCTATACCTTTTGTCGGTTTGTATTCGTCAGACGTAAAATACTCCGTTGCCTGACCGATGATGACCCCGGCGGCGAGTCCGGCCACCACTGCACCGAAAACTCCCCAGCTGATCCAGTTGACATAAGCCATTATGGCAAGGGCTATGAGGATAAAGAAAGAACTTCCACCGGTGCCGAGCAGAAGAGCATTGAGGAGTTTTTTCTGAGTCGCTGATTCTTTGGCCCGAACCATAAAGATCCCCACAATCGAAAGCACGATTCCGATTGCAGCGACCAGCATCGGAGCAACGATACTTTTTATCTGTTCAGTACCTGTCATTCCTGGCAGAGCCGCTCCCAGGGCAGAGGTAGCGAGGATTGAACCGCAGTATGATTCATACAGATCGGCTCCCATTCCGGCTACATCACCCACATTATCTCCGACGTTATCTGCGATAGTTGCGGGATTTCGAGGATCATCCTCAGGTATTCCGGCTTCAACCTTGCCGACAAGATCGGCGCCCACGTCGGCGGCTTTTGTATAGATTCCGCCACCGACACGGGCAAACAGCGCCTGGGTGGATGCACCCATGCCAAATGTAAGCATGGTGGCAGTTATTTCAATCATCTTTGAATGCTGAGTCGTTCCGGGATGGACAAGGTCTAGGCCGAGAAAGGTGAGTCCGTCTTTCATATGGCTTGCGGTATAAACGAGCTTTGTAAGAATAAGGTACCACAAAGAAATATCGAGCAAGCCAAATCCCACCACAACCAGGCCCATCACAGCCCCGCTGCGGAATGCGATTTTGAGACCTCGGTTCAACGATATGGATGCACCGTGAGCCGTCCTGGCTGATGCGAAAGTGGCCGTTTTCATCCCAAGGTATCCGCAAAGGCCGGAAAAAAACCCACCGGTGAGAAATGCGACGGGAACAAAAGGATTTTGAATACCTAGAAATGCCAGGACCGCCAATAGCACTACAAGCACAATGAACACAATACTGACTACACGATATTGCCGACCCAGGTAGGCCATCGCACCTTCCCGCACATACAGGGCGATTTCCTTCATCCGGTCGGTTCCTTCAGAGTTCTTCATCATGACCTTGAAGAAATAAAGGGCGAAAATCAGGGCTAGAACAGACGCGACAGGTATAAACCAGAACTCGCGTACCGTTGAGTTTATCACCTCAGTCTGAAGTACGTTGCTATCTTCCATATTCTATGTTCTTCCAATTATTACCTGACAATTAAGGTATAATACTTTACACGATCGTATTTTACCAGTGCACGCACTATTCGGCCGGAATTGATGCGAATTGGTTCTTGACTTCGTCGATGTGTTTAAGGAAGCTGTATCGAATGAGGCGGAACTCCTATGGATAAAATGACTAATGAAACACTCGAGCTCGAGATGGCCAGAAGCAGACCGGACTATGTTGTCTACAGGCCGGGGAGCATTGATGGATCGACCAACGATACTGGAAACGAGCATTTCCTCGTATTCGATGGTCCCGATGGGTCGTTAATGACTGTGTGGACCCAGAGTACCCGCGAAGGAGCTCGGGACCACCGGATCGTATTTTCTCGATCCGACGATAACGGCCTTACGTGGACTTCGCCGAAACGGCTTGTCGGCCCACGGTTTCCTGATGAATCTCCCATTGCCAGCTGGGGTTTTCCCCTGGTATCGCGTTCGGGCCGAATTTATGTAATCTACAACCAATTCCAGGGACCAGTTGATGTGGCGGACACGATTACGGGTTCTATGGATTGTGTTTACAGCGACGATTACGGTCAGACCTGGAGCGAACCGTCGACGATTCCAATGG
>JABGPX010000943.1 GCA_018644745.1 Spirochaetales bacterium | reverse complement strand
GCTGAGATGGTCGTGGCATTTGCCGAAGCAGGAGTTCCGGTAATCTACTGCGAAAAGCCTATCGCACCAACGGTCGACGAAGCGGATCGGATGTTGCAGGCCTGCCGGTCCTCAGGGGCGCTTCTAGTCATAAATCATAACCGAAGGTTTAACAAGAATTATAGACGCCTACGTGCGCTTATTGCAAAGAACGGTCTTGGAGATCTGACTTCGGTGACCGCCCGCTGGGCTTCGGGGCGGCTGGGGAATGTGGGGACACATATTTTCGATGCTGTACGAATGCTTACCGGACGGGCCGCAACGGGGGTTTCGGGCACTCTCGACAAAACCGGGAAAGCCGACTGCCGAGGCGAAGAGTTTCACGATCCCGGCGGGTGGGGGCTCATCCGGCTCGGCGGCGGCTGTATGGTAACCGTTGATGCCGCTGATTACGCCAAGTGCCCTATGACTATCGAAATACAAGGATCATTAGGCACGGCTTCAATTATCGGCAGCGAGATAAATCTCAGTTTTTTCACTGGTAAGACCGAGAAGTGGACGGAAGACTCCTCGAGTGGATCCTCGATGGATGAAGCTGTTCGGGAGATTGTCGAATGGCTGGACGCACGCTCACTAGACGGTGCTGTGCCGGAGTTTTCCTATGATCCTCGGGAAGCCGTAGATGTGCTTGAAACAATTGCGGCTTTTCATGCCTCCCACGTCCGCTCAGGCGCCTGGGTGGATTTGCCTTTGACCGCTGAGGACAGGGTGATTCCGATACGCTCGGGGTGAGGGAAGGACGTTTCATGTTTGACAAGAAGTGGCTTTGGCCGTCTCCGCGGCAAATCGCGATAGGAAAAGCCTTTGATTCATCCGGCGCGGCGACGCTTGCCGGCGAGTCCTGCCCCGATCACCTAAAAAAAGATCTCCAGGTAATCTGCGGAATCAGAGTCCGTGAGGCCGGTGGATTTCCAATTGACCTGCGTATAGACAAAACCATCACTCCCCCGGAAGGATACTCACTATCCCTGGCGCCGACGGGATGTTCGATAATCGGTGCTGACCTGCGTGGAATTATGTATGCCATGCAGACGTTGCTTCAAATCTTTGCTTCCTGCGGCCCCGGCGGAAAATGGCCTGAGGTCACGATCACCGATTGGCCGGCTTATAGAGCTCGAAGTTTCATGGTAGATATGGGCCGGAGTGTATATTCATTGCCGTTGCTGAAGCGGGTGGTTCGAATCCTTGCCCGGTTGAAGATGAATCAACTTCATCTGCACTTGTATGATGATGAACTCTGCGGCTTGCGTTTCAGAGGGCTTCCATTTGGCGGGGAAAATCCCGGCGCAATTACCATCCCTGAGCTTGCGGAATTGGTACGATATGCAGCTGTATATTGTGTAGAAATAGTGCCCGAGCTCGAGGGTTGGGGGCACGTTGGCTCTCTTGTCTATCATAATAAGGAGCTTCGCGGCGGTCCTGGAATGTATAGCGGGTCTTCATTTATTATCTGCGATGAAATGTTTGATTTAATGGAAGAATTGGTTTCCCAGGTAGTTGGGGTGATGCCGGAAAAATCGACGATACATCTGGGTTTAGACGAAGCAAACTGGTTTCCCGGGTCCTCGCTGCCGGAAGGCTTCAATGCCGAAGACATGGTTACCCGATATTATCGGGTTTTGAAGAGAATCGGCCGCAAACAAAGCAAGGAACTCAACCTTAGGCTCTGGGCCGATCACGGCGGTCGTCCTGTAGCCGAAGATATTCAAAAGGATGTGATCATCGAGCCGTGGAATTATTGGATTACTAATGCTGAGGCAATAGAGGGCAGTATCGGCCGCTATTCGGGCGAAGGGAAAATGCGATGGATGATGGGTGCCGGGCAGAGCGGAGGCCAATTTCGCGGCGCTTATCACGCTACCCGGTATTGGTGCCGGAAAGCAATCGACAGCCCAAATGTCGAGGGTGTAAACATAACATTTTGGATTGCAAATGATCTAGACAGAAAGATGATCTCTCTTTTCGCCGGCGCCCTGTATGCCTGGAATCCGGTTCCCGATCCTCCTCAATCCGAAGATTATGAGATGTTTGATCGTCAGGTCTTTCCCATCATGCACTGGTGGCAGGGAGCGTTTCGTGATGCCTTTCCTGATGATATTGAGCAAGATCGCGGTCCAATAGTATATAGCGGTTATTATCTCTGGGGAGATAAACATCATCAGCCCGTTGCGCCTACGGTTCCTATTGCCGATACCTGGACCGGTCATGATTATGCTAACGAATGACTGGCACAATGTGTAAGCATTCGGAGATCCCATATGACTTTGCGCTAGTTTAACACAGCATTGTTT
>JABGPX010000116.1 GCA_018644745.1 Spirochaetales bacterium | reverse complement strand
TTTTAAGATCCTTGATCGTTTCTAAATCCGGCCGCTTTTTTGCCAGCAACATAAATGGTGAGTGTTGAAAGACGGCCGAAAGCAGGTAAACCGGGCTACCTTCCATGCTTTCAAGTAATAAGGATGAGCGGCCGACGCCGAAATGTGCTTTGCCGGAAACCACATCCGCGGTAACGTCAGCTCCAAATTCATACTCTTTTATGGTAACATCTAAATCCGCTTCCTCATAAAAACCGAGTTCTTTAGCAACGTAGTAGCCGGCGAACTGGAACTGGTTTTTCCAGATAAGTTGGAGAGTAACCCGGTCAGGCGTACCGGTATCCTGGCAAAAAATATAAACCGTGCAGAATATCAAGATTAGAACAAGTGCTGTTGTTCGAATTAGCCGCATGCTGGATCCTTGTCGGAGGATGATTCTAATACTATAAAGGAAAGGCTTTCAACTCGCAATCAGAACATAGCTGTAGGAATATCTTATAAAAACCATGCTGTGGAAAAAATGATGAAAAAAAGTATGTTAGTCATTAGAGCCGGAATCGCTACCGGATGCTGCATAGCAGCATTGCCGGAATCAACAATAGTATTTGGTTCTCTGCACGAATGTGGTCGAAATTGATCTCATCGGTTCCTACCAATGCAGAAAATAGTTGTTTGAAAATACCTCTATATTGTATAGATATTGAGACCAGATGACAGCAGAAAAGTAGCCCGTAGCCCCGCAAACCGGCTCCCTTGTGAGGCACGATATCTTCCATTATAGTTTGTTGAGGAATGAAGAATAGGCTCCCGGGAGACATGCGGTGAGAAGTAGAAAGCGAGTGGTTGGGATCGGATTGATTGCGGTTCTCATGGCAATTCTGTCGGCATGTGCCGCCCGACCCGCTGCAACCACATATCCGGTGTATATTGTTGATCCGCCATTCAACAACGAAAGAATCCGCTTCAAGGCGGGGTACGAAATGCTTATCCGCGCCGATCGTCCCTGGCGTATCGCCGTGGTGATTCCTCACGTAAAAGATGATTACTGGACCGGGGTTTTATACGGCCTGACAGATGCCGCGAAAAAGTTAGGCGTTGGTATCGAGATTCTAGAGGCAGGAGGGTATGAATACCTGGATGTGCAGAGAGCCCAGGTCAAGGCATTGATTACAGACCTCAAGCCGGATGGTTTGATAATTTCGGCGGTATCGTCAACCGGGCTGAGCGATCTTGTGGAAATGGCCCACGCGGCAGGTATTCCGGTAGTCGATCTCATCAACGGTATAGAGTCTCCTTTTATTTCCAGCCGCGTAGCGTCTTCCTTCGTTGACCACGGCGAGATCGTAGGTGAGCGAATTGCGCAGCTTGCGGATAAAATGGAAGGAGCTGTCGCAGTTGCCTGGTTTCCCGGGCCGGATGGAGCCGGGTGGGTTGCCGCTGCAAATAAAGGGTTAATGGACGTCCTGGCCGGCACGGCGATCACGGTGCATGGCCCATACTATGGAGATACCGGTCATTCTAATGATTACGGGATCCATAGATGAAGAGGTTTTTGATGGATCGGAGAGTGACGGTCTTGCAGCAGTTCTGACCAAGCCTGCCACTGCATCCAGGATTCTGGATTGCGTCATGGAGGCACTTGGGAAGAAAAAAGCGATGCCAGTCTATGGCAAGGCCGAGGAAGAAAGGAATCGCATTCTACTAGCCCCTGTTTACGGCGCGAGGATTCTGCTTGTGGAGGATAACGAGATCAATCAGCAGGTAGCAGAGGAGATCTTGTCAGAGGCCGGATTTATAGTGGACATCGCCGACAATGGTCAGATTGGCGTTGAGATGGTTGAAGCATCGCAAAGCTCTTCGCCGAACAAATCCCAGTCGGCATATCAAATCGTACTCATGGATATCCAAATGCCTGAATTGGACGGCTACGCCGCTGCCCGTAAGATTCGGGCGAGCCACTCTTACGCGAGCCTTCCAATCGTCGCGATGACGGCCAATGCCATGGCATCGGATCGGCTAAAAAGCACAGAGGCCGGGATGAATGATCACATTCCAAAGCCGATCGATACTCAGGTTCTCTTCGAAGCTTTGGCCAAGTGGATTCCTCAGACAGGTTACGTGGCGGTGGCGCGCGCACCGATATCTGCGGATAAAAGCAGCTCCGCATCGAAGACGGTCCTTCCGATCCTCGACGCTGGTATACCCGGCATCGACAAGGAAACAGCGCTAAAGCGGCTTGGCGGAAAGGAGTCTCTACTCGCCGACCTTCTCGTTAAGTTTGTGCGGGATTTCTCGCAAACCGCGGAACAGATTCGCGAATCCCTCGGGAGCGGTGAATATGAGACCGCACAGC
>JABGPX010000880.1 GCA_018644745.1 Spirochaetales bacterium | reverse complement strand
GTAAGCATATTTATGAATAGTTTTAACTCCCAGGAGTATTGGATCGAGTTCATCTACCGGGAGAAGGCTATACATCCCTTTCTGGATTCTGTAGATTAATCCTGATTTCACATAGCGTTTGAGAGTTGTATATAAAGTGTTGGGTTTTCGAATTCCCCAAAGGTTTGCCAGATCGGAGGTATGAAAAATGACTTCTCCCATGCGCGCGAGCTGAACAAATCTTCCCTGTAATACATTACTTATTTCTGTACACATATGTACAGAATAATAAAACATGTTAAACACCAATTCAAGGCTTGACAACAGAAATAAGAATGAAAATCGTACACGATTTTTTTTCCAGATTGCGGGAAAACGGGGTTGCAAAGCCCGATCAGGACGAGAAACTGGCGCCTCAGCGTCCATCGCACCAGGCAGAGAAAGGAGAGCCGCAATATAATAGACGATAGCACAATAAGTTGGAGGAGAGTCAATAATCGGGCGAATCAGCCCCGTTTTAATCGTGGTTACGTCGGCCTATCCCTCACTTTGGAGATCATGCAGGAATCTGCGAAACATCTCAGTTGATGGCTCTCTGCCCCTCTTTGGTCGATCTTAATCGCAGAACCGTTCCGGAAGCTCTCGGCACAAAATATGCAGCTGGAATAGATTTCGAAAATTCCGAGGTAATGCCAAGTCAGGAACTTGCCAAGAAGATTGTCGATTCTCAGATAGAATACCTTGGCTGCGTTGCCCGTGAACGACTGGATTCATATGAAAAAAAGTCAAAATGGAATGTACCCTCATATAAAGATGTCGATGACATTTGATGTCGATTTATCGAGATTACTAAGCAATTTTGGAATTCAACCTTTGATGAGTACAAAGAAGGTGTTGTGAGGGTATTTCCCGGCTGGGAAGCCCCCGGCGAATAGGATAGTGGATACAAGTGCATTCACACGAACACGCCGTGGCGATCGTCGACGGCGTATCGCAGGCGGGAAACTCGGGAATAAAATAGGTGCCTAAGGACGCTTATTTCTATGTTCCTAGCCTGACTTGAACGAGTGGGAGCATCCCATTCTATTCCCCCGTGGCCCAAAAAGACGCCACCTTCTCATACCCGAAAAATAGCGCATAGTGTAGCGAGGCCCATCCGCGGTAATCATGGCGGGAAGGTACGCGCTTGCCGATAGAAGCTCTTTATTAGGAAAGATCTACCGGAAGAAGAATCGGTTAGTTTTTTTTATGGAGCTTCGCACCGGTAGCGCTTTAATTACCCTCCGATAGGATCTTCTCGAGTGCGTTTTTCAACTCAGGAATACGATTGGTAGTGACTTTCCAAATCCTACTGACGAGTATTTCGCCGTAGTCGTGGGCCAGGATATTGCGGAGACCGACAATGCTTCGCCACTCGATATTTGCATACGCAGTTCTCACGATGTCCGATCTGTGTGACGCTGCTTCACCCACAACGATTAACTGTCGTTCGACCGCATATCTTATTAATTTATCGTCGGTAAACCTTTCGATGGTGACTCCCTCGATAAACCCGAGAATGTCGTTGCACGCAACGAGCATATCCCACAGATACCCGCGGTCTTTAGGCTGCATAGATAACCCTGTTGTGCTTGAGTATTTCTTCCTTCCTGTATGGATTAATGAGTGCCTCCTGTTCGACAAGATCAACCGATCTCCTAAAGATATCTTGAAGTCTATGCTTCATCTCGATCAGGTCAAACAGATCCGCTTCATTATCCGCATGAAATGATATAAGTACATCAACATCGCTTTCATCATCAAAGTCATCTCGCAGGACCGATCCGAAAAGAGCGATCGATCGGATACCCCATTGCTCAGCGAAATCCTGCAATGCTTCTATTGGAATTTCAATATTTCTTTTTAACGTGTCAGCCATACTTATCCTCTATACCCAGCAGCACTATAATCGTTGCAGCGCCAACTGCCTTTCATTATAAATGGAATTGTAATTTGAGTCGACGCATGCAGCGGTCAGAATGGTGAGTTGAGGTATCTGTAGCATAACTGTAGCATTTAGCGATGGAAAACTATGGTTGATGACTATGGTTGATGACTATAGTCGATACTCGACGGATGTGTAGTGTAGCATCCGAGAGAAGCGGCCTAATTCCCTATGTGGTTAGCTATTATCGATCGAACAGCACACTTAAAATCCCGGAATAATATCCTGTACCGGTTCACGTCCGGTCTCCGCCAGTAGGGAAAGGTGCGGCGGCACGCTCAATCGGAAATCCTACCGGTAGGCATCCCTTCGGTGAGCGATCCGCAGAACAAGCACTGTGACTTCCTGGTGACGAAGCTCGTAGATGATCCGAT
>JABGPX010000117.1 GCA_018644745.1 Spirochaetales bacterium | reverse complement strand
GCCAATGTTTTGAATTTCTTTTACGAGTTCTTCTGCTTTCTCGGCATTATTATGATAATGCACTGCCACATCGGCTCCGCAGACAGCCAATGAGCGAACCATTACTCTGCCGAGATCACCTGTGGCACCGGTAACCAGAGCAACCTTCCCTGTGAGTTCTAATGAAAGCATAATCTGTTCTCCCTTATACGCAGCAGGCTTGATGACCGCCGTCGACCCGCAATGTAATTCCGGAAATATAAGCTGCCTCTTCGGAAGCCAGAAAAAACGCCGCGTTGCCGATATCGGTCGGTGTACCGATACGACCGGTAGGTACGCGTTCCTTGATAAAAGCTGCGTTTTCAGGCTGTTCCCAATGAAAACGGGTCATGTCTGTTAATATCATTCCCGGGGCCACGGCGTTGCAGGTAATTCCGTGCTTTCCCAGAGCGGTTGCGAATCCGACCATCGTCATTCGCATTCCCGCTTTAGAGGCGCCGTAATCGACCTGGGCCGGACCGGTTACATTTTCTGCCAGCGACGTGATAAATACCACGCGGCCGCCGGATCCCTGCTTAATCATCAACTCGGCGGCGAGCTGGGTGCAGTGAAAGGCGCCGGTTAAATTAACGTCGAGGGTTTTCTGCCAAACTTCCGGAGACAGCTCCATTACATCGACGAATGGGCAAATCCCGGCATTATTGATGAGCACATCAATCCGCCCGAATTCATCGATCACCTTCTTCATCATTGTCTCAACAGATAACCGATCAGCTACGTCGCAGACCGTTCCCAATGCTTCCGGTGCTCCAATTCCTTTGAGCTTTTCCGCAGAGCTTTGAGCCAGGTCGGCATCCAGATCTGCTAGTACTAATTGATCGCCACCTCTGGCAAAGCATTCCGCGACACCGTAACCGATGCCTTTCGCACCCCCGGTGACAACCACTACACGGGAATTTCTTTTTGATTCTTCCATAATGGTACCTCTCTTCTCATGTTATATAATTATGCTGCTTATACAAACAGCAGCATTGCCCCGCCCACCGCGACAAAAGTTCCAAGGACCGCACCGATCGGGATTCGTTTTTTAAAGACAAATTTATCAATTGGTAGAAGCATGATCGGACTCACCTGCATAATGGTGGTTACCACTCCGACCGGAGCCATGGTCAGTGCGTAAAGGGTGAGTATGATGCCGAGAACCGGACCGATGACCGCACCTATACCTATGTAAAGCAAGGCCTTTGTATCCTTCATCCTTCGAAAATCAGCGAAAAACTGACCACGAATTGCCGTAAAGATGACCAGCCCCGCGAGACCCGCGGTAATTCTCAGGAGATTTGCGGAAACCGGATGTACTTCGCTGCCCATGCCGAATTTCGCGAGGGTCAGCCCGGCTGCCTGGGCAAGGGCTCCTGCAAAAGCAAAAAGCACGCCAGGCGCAACTTTGCGTCGTTCAGCCTTCGTTGAGTCTACTGCGCGATTTTCGGCAAAGAGCACCCATCCTATTCCGGCCACTGTAAGAGCGATTCCGGAAATCTGCAGCAACGTGAGTACTTCTCCCAGAACGAACCAGGAGATGATTGTCGAGAAAATCGGTGATGTTGTCATGATAACAAGAGTTTCGCGATGCCCGATATCAACAAAGGCGCGGAAGATGAAGAGATCGGCCAGACAGAAACCCATAAGGCCGGAAAGGGAAAGGAAGAGATATGACGAGCCGGAAAGGTCGAGGGGGATAGGTGTGCCGGTGAACGCGAAATTGATAACGATGATGACTGGCAGGGCAATCCACAGCCGTATATGGGTAACCGCGTTTGAGCCGACACGCTTTCCCGCGAGAGAATATACTATCGAGTTCTGGGCCCAGCAAGCGGCGGTGAGAAGCGCGAATATCTGACCGAGAATCACGCCAATGTATCTATCACTTCAGCACGTATCGGCGGCGGTGACGCTCCGGGGGTAAGCTGTTTTCCATTAGAAAGTCCGTCTCCGGTCCGAGGCGCCAGCCGGTCGATCAGCCGCTGCCTCCATAAGGTGATGAGAGCTTCCGCGGTGCCTTGCAGCGCCAGGTCTTTGAGTTCCTGCGGGTCATGTTCCAGGTCGAACAGCTGCTCAGCGCCTGTAGCAGGATTCCAGATGTATTTCATTTTGCCGTCGGTAAGAAATTGCATAGCACTATCCGGGTGATAGCAGGATGAATGCTCCCCGTGGACAAAGCCGCGCTTGGCTATACCGGCGCCGCTCTCGGTCTCGCCATTATAGAGCGGCATAAGTGAAAGCCCGTCAATCCGTTCGGCGCCGCCGGGATTATCAACACCGGCTATATCAAGGATCGTCGGGTATATATCTTCAAGCAC
>JABGPX010000118.1 GCA_018644745.1 Spirochaetales bacterium | reverse complement strand
AAATCGTGGTTTTTCGCATATGCGGGATGTCAAAGTAGCAGTTTTTCGAGATGCCCAAAGAGAGAGAAAGCATGAAACCGGAAAGAGATATATACGCAGAAATAGCAGCGAGCAGAACAGAATACCGTGACGCCAACCTTATTACTCCCGGACCGCCGGATCTGCCGGACAAACATTTGACAAACACGGATGCAGAAGGTCTCTCTCAATTCGAGATTCCGGCAAAAATGTCGAACGCAGAGGAACTCTCCCGGGAACTTACTCGAACTAGGAATCAGCATCTTCCTTTTCTGGAAGACTTTGCGCCGGACCTGACATTGTTGAGGGGAAGCTTCCCTCTCTCGAATGCGGACTGGAGGATTGAAACTGCTGAAGATCAATCGGACATCAATCATGTGTTCCTCGGCAAAGGCGAATGGGAGAATGTGGCAATTCCTCACTACGGTGCACCCGTCGGCCGCGCGGCCTCGTGGTACCGTATCTGTTTTGACATTAAGACAGAAGATTTAAATCGCGGCGCTGTTTTTGTCTGTTTCAAAGCGGTCGATTATAAGGCGACGGTTTACCTGAATAACACCTGTCTTGGATTTCATGAAGGTTTTTTCGCTCCTTTCGAATTTGAAATAACACAGCATGCAAAGATTGGACAGAATGTTCTGACCGTTCGGGTGGAAAATGATTTCAATCGGGTAACTGAAATCGATGGCGTAAATCATGACGGCGATAAAATATACGCCGCCACCGGTCTTGGATGGGATGATCCGGAATCCGGCTGGCATCACTGTCCGCCGGGAATGGGAATATGTCAGGATCTCTCTATAGAAACAAGAGACAGACTGCATTTTGCAGATTCCTTTGTGCGCCCGATCTTTTCGGCAGACAACCCTGCGCAATTTGAGTTCGCCGAGGCATGGATTGAGCTGAGCAACTGCGATTCCTTTGGGAAGAATGTCTGCCTGTCCTTGTCCCTCTATGGACAGAATTTCGAGACAACGGTTTTTGAAAACCATAAGTACATTCCCGAGACTGCCGAAACAATCGGTATAGGCGACTCCTTGTCTGAGGCCAAGGCGCGTGCGGCGGGAACCCTTGGACAAACTGCCGCACTCGAAATGTACGGCGGCCGGAATTACTTGAAAATCCCCTTTGAAATACCGGCAGCCCGTATATGGGATCTCGATACTCCCTGGCTTTATCAGCTTCAGGTAACATTGACTTCTTCCGGCAGTCAGCCTATCGATGCACTGAAACAGCAGTTTGGAGTAAGAAACTTCCGCCAGGATGAGAACAGCACGCCCAAAGGCAAGTTTTACCTCAATGGAAATGAGATTCGGCTGAGGGGCGCGAACACCATGGGGTACATGCAGCAGGATGTATTGAAAAAGGATTACGATCAGCTGATCGATGATATCCTTCTTGCAAAAATCTGCAACATGAACTTTCTACGGCTTACCCAGCGGCCGGTACAGTCTGAGATTTACGATTACTGCGACCGGTTGGGTTTGATGCTGCAAACCGATCTTCCGCTATTCGGCCATCTCAGAACCAGTCAATTTGTCGAAGCGGTGCGCCAGGCTGGGGAAATGGAAGCCCTCGTCCGTTCCCACCCGTCTAATATTCTATTGAGTTATATTAATGAGCCCCTGAACAACTCCAGCAACCAGCCACACCGGTATCTAGATCGTGACAGTCTAACAAGGTTCTTTGAAGCGGCGGATATAGCTGTCCGTCAGCAGAACCCGGATCGTGTCATCAAGCCGGTCGATGGCGATTATGATCCCCCCGCTCCGGGTCTGCAAGACCGGCATTGTTATCCCGGCTGGTACAATGGCCACGGGATCGATATCGGAGCCCTGCATAAGGGATACTGGCAGCCAGTGGCTCCCGGCTGGCACACCGCCTGCGGTGAATATGGTGCTGAAGGATTAGAAGCAGAGAATGTAATGCGGGAGTATTATCCCTCGAGCTGGCTGCCTGTTGAAGGTGAGGATGGGGCGAAATGGACGCCAAATAGCATTCTCATGGCGCAGACCGGTCGGTTTCATTACTTTTTCTTCGACTCTCAGGACTCTCTTCCCGATTGGATAGAGGCTTCTCAAACCTACCAGGCGGAAGCCACAGAGATGATGACCGAGGCCTTCCGCCGGGACAGCAGAATGAACAGCTTTGCCATTCATCTGTTTATCGACGCCTTTCCGGCCGGCTGGATGAAAACCATCATGGATGTAAAACGGCAGCCAAAAAAAGGATTCTTTACTTATAGAAATGCCCTCGAGCCGCTGATGATGAGTTTGCGCACCGATCGTTTCACCTACTACGCGGGCGAGGATATCCTAATT
>JABGPX010000119.1 GCA_018644745.1 Spirochaetales bacterium | reverse complement strand
GTGAAATGCCGGATACTTACTATCAGCGTATGACCGAGTTGGCAGACTGGATGGAAAAGCATCGGGAAACGGTTTTCGGAGTCTTCGGCGGCCCGTATCCCGAAAGGTGTGACGTGCCCGTAACGATTGCTCCCGACGGTTCCTGGTATCTTCATCTCACCGATAAAAAAGCGTGTGTAGTAACCGGACAAGGGGAGCCGCGCTCCGCAGTTGTGCACGGCTCGGATAATCCTGTGTTCATTCGGGTGACTGGAGATAAGACGATTTTTGCATTGAATTACGCAGATATGACCGATCTCGATGACGTGGTCTGCGTAAAATGGCAGGACTGATTTCGCCCACTTAGGATTTCATCATCATATCCATAATACCGCCGCCGTTGCTCACATCTGTGAATCCTAACTGCTGCAGGATTTTTGTGCCATAAGCGCTCCGGGCGCCGGACGCACAGTAAAGCGTAACCGGACGATCGGTAGCGCCGACATTGTCGACACGGTCGGGCAGTTCATCCAACGGGATATTAATCGCACCGGGAAACATGCCTGCCGCGCACTCTTCGGGTGATCGCACATCTATAACAATCGGGCCGTTTCCAATTGCATCATTCGCTGGAGTCTCCGCTTGTATCTCGGCCGAAGAATCCGTGGCATTCGAGGTAGTGCCGGTTTCCTCGGTGAGAAGTTTGCTCTTAACCGGCAGTAAGGGAACTTGAATGTTATTGAAACCCATAGACCGGGCGTGACGTTCGATGCTGATAAATCCCCCGCTAATATTGGTCACATCGGTAAAGCCTGCCTGCACCAGTTGTCTCAAGGCCTGATGGGCTTTCTTCCCATTTTCCCCATAAACAAGGATAGCCCGGTCGGCCGGAAGCTCATCTATTCTTCTTGAAAGATGGGTGAGCGGAATATGATGGGCTCCGGGGATATGAGCGGCGTCAAAGGCAAATACATCCCGAACATCAACAAATACCGGCTGTTTTCCTTCAATATATGCGTCAAGCTCCTGGACTGACAGAGATGGACTGAATCCGGAACTCCGGTTTTCCGCCACAAACGCCGCCATGTTCATAACGTCGTTGGCGGTGCCGATCGGCGGAGAATACGCCAAATCGAGTTCCGACAGATCATTGATGGTCATCTTGCCGGCGGCAGCGGCGGCTATAATATCCAGCCGCTTGTCCGCACCGGCGTATCCTGCGGTCTGTCCACCGAGAACAATCCCGGTAATCTTATCATAGATCAAATGAACCGTAACAGTAACGGCACCGGGGTAGTAGGATGTGTGATGTTCTTTGTGAACCGTTACTGCCTTCGCGTCAAACCCGGCCAATCCTGCCTGGCTCAGGGACAGACCCGTCGAGCCGGCGACTGCTTCAAAAACCCTCACAACCGAGGTACCTTGGGCTCCATGATACTCCCGCATTTCTCCAAGCGCGTTACTCGCCGCTATTCGGCCCTGCCTATTCGCCGGTCCGGCAAGCGGGATTCTTACCTTCTTACCGGATATTTTGTGCTCCAGTTCAACCATGTCGCCGACACCGTAAATATTCTCGTCGCTGGTTCGCAGATATTTATCAACAAGAAGTCCCCCGGCTTCACCCAAAGTTAGGCCTGCATTCTGAGCAAGATCCAGAGTAGGTTTTACGCCGACGGACATAAGCACCATGTCGGCGTCGAGAGATGACCCGTCATCAAGCTGCACGGTCCGGTCAGTAATCTCGGTGACCGCCCTGGAAGTACGTATCCCGACACCGTAAGCTTCGAGCTCGGATTGGAGAAATCCCACGATCTCAGGTGCCATATTCGGCATGATATGAGGCATCCGTTCGACGACATAAACTTCGATGCCCCGTTTCCTCAATGCCTCGACCATTTCCAGGCCGATGAATCCCCCACCGACAACAACGGCCGT
This sequence comes from Spirochaetales bacterium, assembly GCA_018644745.1. Next base: position 432 of record JABGPX010000119.1, on the reverse strand, counting down.
ACGAGGCTCCCTGCCTTCAATAAACCCATCAATACGATCCATATCCTGAAGAGTCCAAAGCGAAAACACATGATCCTTGTCTGCGCCGGGAAGAGGAGGCACTATCGGTTTCCCTCCCTGTGCAAGAATCAGCGCGTCATATGGATAAGTAACTTCTTTGTCAGACGGTTTGTGGTATGCCGTTACAATCATGGCGGACCTGTCAATGCGGGTGGCTTTGGTCTCGATATCTACCTGAACATCGTATAAATCACGAAAGCTTTCAGGGCTTTGCAGAATCAGTTTTGACCGGTTTTGAATATCCCCGCCGATATAATATGGCAGTCCGCAATTTGCAAAAGATACATCCGGACCTGCTTCCAGCATGGTAATTTTTACATCTTTTGATAGTCTCCGAAGACGCGCCGCGGCGGTTGCTCCGCCTGCATCACC
>JABGPX010000120.1 GCA_018644745.1 Spirochaetales bacterium | reverse complement strand
GGTGGTGCCCGGGTTAGCTGGATGCTTTTCCTGCATTCCGGCCTTTTCATTGGCCTCGGGTGAGAAGGCCGCCACTCCGCCGGCATTGGACTGGCCTGCGATTAGAAAAACGAGGGCAGGTCGCTCATAATTATCGCCTTCTTTAAAATGATTTTGCGGGGCATCACCCATGTCTTCATCTCCAAATGAGAGAGTTATCGTACCGGTAATTTTTCGCGAACGTATGCAATCAGTTCATTTGCCTTCTGCTGATTTTCTGTGTTAGTCCAGAGAACGGTTTTTCCTTTTTGAAGCAGGTTTATATTGTCGATGATCTCATCGGGTGTTACAAAGAGTTTTACATTCCGATTTTGTAATATGTCAAAAAAGTCTCGGTACAAATCAATGCTGCGGGGCTGATTGGGGTCGTTGGTAATCTCGACACAGGTGATGGTCTCACTGAACAAAATTGTTGAGAATGCGTGCGATCCAGCGCCATGCAGATGCATAAACGCCTGGTCGTAATCCGCGAGAATTTTGCCGGTATATGGCAGGCCAAACTCACTATATGTCTGCGGCGAACACATCACCGAGGCGTCTTCAGAAAGAGCGCCGATAGAGTTGCCGGGCAGCCAAAACCCGGCTGCCATGGTACCACCGTAATAAGTCCCAATCTTCTGCTTTTGCTTTAAGACGAACCATTTGCCGGCTTCGGAGCAGAAATCTAAAAGAACTCTGGTTTCATCGGGATACTCGTAAATGTCCGAGAAGAAGTCATTACCGCGTAATGCATTGGCCATATCCATCGGCAGCATTAATCCACGAAGGCAAGGTACAAAACGATCGTCGGCTTTGGCCATCAGGTAATCATAGCTGTCCATCAGTATCTTGAACCAAAGGCTGTCCTCATTCAATTCGAGCTCTGATAATTTGCTCCAATCGGTCACTACCGGGTGCGCCCAACTGGTTGATTCAGTGAACTCCACTTCATTTCCAAGAAATGCAATATGTTCCGCAAACCCGAATTTTGGGAAGACTACGGGGATTCTGTCATCGGCGATCTCCAGCCTATCCAGCCATGAGGTTTCCAGACCGTAAAACAGCTGGTCGAGAAAACCAAAGAGCTCGTCAGGGAACGACCATTGATCCATCCGCTTGTGCTTAGGTTTCGGTTTATCCCGTAGTTTCTTTGTCGGCGGTGTGGTCACATCGATAAGCGCCTGCCCAAGGTTCCCGGATTGATGGAAACGCATCGTTCGATCCATGACCTGTTGGATATCGGGTCTTGCTAGCCCTTTCAGTACTCTCATTCTATCTGCCTTATCTCTGAGGGGTGTGGCGCAAATGAAGCATAGGTTGTTGTGATTTTCGTGTAAAGAGCTTTATGTTCGCGGGATGCCATATCAGGGCCACGGTCGTGCAATCCTCGGATAGAACTCGTATAATCCCTAATACTTGAAACAAACAGACATGTGGCCAGGAATGGAGGATGCGGTGTTTCCGAAAACAGATGTGCAGAGAGTTCGAATTCTCGCTCGCGAGATGATGAACCATGCCGAGAGTGATGAGTTTGCAAGTCGGCGACAGCGGTGGAGAGACGCAAACTCGAGGCGTAAACCCGACCGCGCTCCGGTCTGGTGCGGCATGGCCGGAGTTTCACGAGAGTTGTTCAAGCCCGATACCTTGGAATGTTCTGATCCGGTCTGCCGTCAGGTAGAAGATGTCTTCCGTCGTCATCTCTACAAGTGCTGGGTCGGCGATGATGAAATATTCGACCCATGGTGGAGCGTCCCCGCAGTATGGGACTGCAGCACCGAATACACATTTGGTCTTCCGACCCTCGTTTCCACCGGCAGCACGGCGCAAGGCGGTTTTCAATACCACCATCCGGTTGAGTCACACGAGGATTACGCGAAGATCACTATCCCGGAGTATTCATATAGCACGGAGAAGACCGAGTTGCGTATATCCCAAATGTCTGATCTTCTCGGCGAGACGATGCCGGTACGGATCAGCGGAACACCCCCGCTTTCTCCAAACCACAGCGTATATCTTGAACAGCTGCGGGGAATGGAAGCGATGCTCAACGATCTCGCCTTCCGTCCCGACCTTGTTCACGGAGCGCTTGCGAAGATAACCGAGGCGGTACTCGGCGCCTTGCGAGTCGCGGAGGAGGCTGATGTGCTCACGCGTAACGACACTTCGCCAATGACCTGCAGCGACCCCGTAGGGGAGTTATATAATGATCATGTGGGATTGAAGAATTTATGGTGCGGCGTCAATAGTCAGGAATTTCAGATGGTATCTCCGGAGATGCAGGAGGAATTCTTGCTCAACTATCAGATTCCCTGCCTACAGCAGTACGGTG
>JABGPX010000121.1 GCA_018644745.1 Spirochaetales bacterium | reverse complement strand
ATAACCGGACCCACGCCTGAGGCTAGAAGTGAATCCAGCACGCCGGAAATACGCTCTTGGGCGACGGCGCATAATCTATCTATCAGCTCTCTTTCAGTACGCGAGTATACGAGGAACTCCATCGGGTCAAACAGTCGACACACAGCCATCAGCGGACTCGGTATGGTCACCCAAATGGTCCCCATTTCGCCAAGCTGTGCTTCGAGTTCTTGAAAGTCTCCTATATCAACCTTCTCCCCTACCCAGGCATGATCCAGGAGACGTCTCGCGTCATCAGGCTCTTTACAGAAATGCTCGATCTGCCACGAATGGCCGGACCCGGGCTGAACCGCATTAGTTTGGGAAAGCTGATGCCCTTCAATGTCTGCGGTGGTGGTAAATGCAAGCCGATCTCCGTCCGGAACGCCCGGCGCGGTTTTCATCACGCCCGGCGATATAAAAAACTGATCTGTTCCCATGCATGGCGGCCGCCAGATGAAAGGATTGTCACAATCCTTGTACATTCGCTCCACCAGATCCCAGTACAGCGGGTCCAGCTCGCGCCAATTATCATAGTCGTCATAGCCGTGAAAAGCCGCGGGTTTGAATCCGCCGGATGTCAATCCAAAGGGTATCTGAGTATATACAGGCACTCTGTCGGGTGTTGATCCATCCAATATGGTCAGCAGTCTTTCTCGAGGGGTCATAATTCTCTCATTATACACGTTTATCTTCTTGAAATCGACGGTCTACATAGCCATACTTGCATCGGAGACCTTTTTAAAAACCATGAGAAGGAAATCGTACATTTTCGCGAAGGACAATACGCCGCTCAAGCCCAGGTATCCGGCAATCGACGCACATAATCATCTCTGGGGTGATCCTGACATCGAGAAGATTGTGAAAACCATGGATGAAGTCGGCATTGTTTCCTACTGCGACCTTACCGCAAACTCACGCGTTGAATGGACCGGCAGCGGATATTCCCTCAGCAGCAGAAGCACTGAAAACTTTTTTAACGAGCTTAACACCGATTATCCGGGTAAGTTTTACTGTTTCACTCTCGCTGAATTCGCGCGCCCGGAGGACGAACCGCTGTTCGATAACGCGGAGGAGTTTGCAACCCAATGCGCCGCTACCCTGGTGCGGCACGTGAGCCTCGGCGCGAAAGGCCTGAAGATTCTCAAACAGTTTGGTCTTCACTATCGCGACTCTAAGGGTGAAATATTGCGGGTGGATGATGAGAGATTTTCACCCATCTGGAACGAAGCTGCTCGGCTTGATGTCCCTGTGCTCATTCATCAATCTGATCCGTATGGATTCTTTGAGTCCACCAGCCCGGAGAACGAGCATTATGATACTCTAAAAAAATACACGTCTTGGAGCTTCGCCGATTCCCAGTTTCCTTCAAAACAGGAACTGCTCGAGCGCAGAGACCGGCTGGTTCAGACGCACCCTGGAACGACCTTCATATTACCCCATGTCGCCAATTTCCCGGAAAATCTCACAGAAGTCTCGAAACTACTCGATGAAAACCCTAACGTGTATATCGATTTTTCGGCCCGCTTGGACGAACTTGGCAGGCAGCCCTATTCATCCCGGGAATTTTTTATGAAACACCAGGATCGAATAATATTCGGTACCGATATGCCGGCGGACATAGAAACATCCGCGGACATGTACCGGTGCTACTTCCGATTCCTCGAGACCTACGATGAAGGATTCTATACTCCCGATTATGACGGCACGTTTGATCGCGCCCGATGGACAATATGCGGTATCGGCCTTCCGGATGAGGTTCTGCGGAAAGTATATTATGAAAACATCATCAAAATTATCCCGTCGTTAGCCGATACTATTCCCGGGTGAGCTTGCGGTATTTCAGCCTGTGAGGCTGATCCGCGGCCTGGCCGAACCGCCGGCGCCGATCCTCATCATATTCCGAGAAATTTCCTTCAAACCAGAAAATCTTGCTGTCCCCTTCAAACGCGAGGATATGGGTTGAAATCCGATCTAGAAACCAGCGATCGTGACTGATAACCATCGCGCAGCCGGAAAATCCGTCGACCGCTTCCTCGAGGGCACGCAGCGTGTTTACATCCAGATCATTTGTCGGCTCATCGAGCAGCAGCAGATTCGCCGAAGTCTTGAGCATGAGCGCAAGCTGAACCCGGTTCCTCTCACCGCCCGAGAGATTAGTCACTTTTTTTTGCTGATCGGTACCTGAGAAGTTGAACTGACCGACATATGCCCGGGAGTTCATTTCGACCGGTCCAAGTTTGATAATATCGTGGCCTCCGGAGATGCACTCCCACACCGAAACTTCTGTCTTTAGCTCTTCCCGTTCCTGATCGGCATAACCGGCAATAA
>JABGPX010000122.1 GCA_018644745.1 Spirochaetales bacterium | reverse complement strand
CTTGTCTTCCGAACCTCCGGACATGCTGTTTTCTACGGATATCGATGTTATAATTCACGCGGCTGCATATGTCAAAATGACCGGCCAGTTTACGGACTTTCAGAAGATAAACAGCCTGGCTACCGGCCAACTCCTCGAGTGCGGATCCAAGAACGGATGCAGCCGCTTTATTTATATCAGTTCGACGTCGGTGCATGGTTTCGGCGATCATCTCGAAACAAAAGAAAATGGTCCTTACTATCCTCTTGCGAGTTCATATCAACGAACAAAACGAGATGGTGAGAATTTAGTAACCTCTTTCAGGCATGAAAAAATGAAAACGACCGTCCTGCGTCCGGGACTGGTATATGGACCGGGAGATTCGACAACTTTAAAACCGGTTTTTAAACTCATAGATTCAGGAAGACTGCCAATGCTGGGTCGATTCGATGTTTACAGCTGTCCTATATACATAGACGATCTCGTAGACGCGGTTATACTGGCGATTGAAAAGCCCGAGGCCGAGGGTGAGTTGTTCAATATTACAAGTGGTGAGCGGATCCTCCTCAGGGACGCGTTATTCAGAGCCGCGGAGCTATTGGATCGACCACCGCCAAAGTTAAATATCCCGGTTGCAGCGGCGTCTGCGGCAGCGATATTTCTGGAATTTGCATATAAAGTGCTGCCTCTTCCAGGCGAGCTGCTGATTACCCGCTATCTTGCCGCGGAGTTGGGTACAAATTTTCACTTTTCTCCGGAAAAAGCTGAAAGCTTGCTTGGGTTCAGCGCAAAAGTTTCACTGGAGGAGGGGCTTTCCCGGGCGGTGAGGGCCTACAGGATTGAGCGGCCGCCAAATCATTGACAACTCGATGGGGACACCCTACAGTTGATCTTAAAAAAAGGGGTCTTACATGCCGGCTGGAAATAACAATATCAGTGTTGTGCCCGTTGATCTGCAGAACAAGAAGCAGGTGAAAACGTTTATTAAATTTCACTACAAGATCTATCGTGATGATCCGAATTGGGTAGCGCCGCTTATTATTGATTATCTAGAACGGCTGAGTCCAAAAAAAAACCCGTACCTTCATCATTCGCATATACAGCTGTTTCTTGCGTATAAAAATGGCGAACTTGCCGGGCGTATTTCCGCTCATGAAAACAATAACCATGTAAAATTCCACAATGAGAAAGTCGGTTTTTTCGGTTTTTTTGAATGTATAAACGATCAGGAGGTCGCGGATGCGCTCTTCTCCGCATCCGCTGAGTGGCTGGCAGGTCGGGGATTAGAAATAATGCGTGGGCCGGCAAGTTTTTCGGTAAATGGTGATCCTGTAGGGATGCTTACCGATGCCTTTACTATGCGGCCGATCCTTGGAATGTCTTACAATCCGGATTATTACCCCGAACTTGTCGAAAAGGCGAGTTTTGTAAAAGTACAGGATTTAAACGCATTTCATTACACCTTAAAAGAAGAGGGTCCAGAACGGTTTAAAAAGATAGCCGAACGCGCATTGCGAGATCCAAAATTGGTCATTAGAACTCCCGATATCAAAAACATTAAAAAAGAAATTGAGAGTCTGAAATTTATCTATAATGAAGCGCTTGCCAAAAATTGGGGAGCAGTCCCGATGACCGATGAGGAGTTCGATCATTTTTCCAGCGAATTGAAACTCGCAGTAGATCCTGATATTACTTACATCGCAGAATACGACGGCAAACCGGTTGGCCTATCCATGGTGTTTAAAGATATGAACCAGGCTTTAAAGCCTGCAAAAGGCCGGCTTTTTCCTTTTGGGCTGCTTAAAATCTTACGTATGCGTAAAAAGATTTCCTGGGTACGTGTGCCGGTTCTCGGTGTACTCGAGGAGTATCGAACTCGTGGAATCGATGTGGCATTCTATGTGAAATCCATGGAAGCGGCGTATGAAAAGGGGTACCGCGAAGCCGAGATGTCCTTCATTTTAGAGAGCAATAAAATGATGAGCAGAATACTATTACATCTGGGATTTACGATTTACAAGACGTACCGAGTCTACGATAGAGATATTATTTCTTAGTACCTGCCGTTTTTAGAATACGGCTTAGCTCATACTCGCCGAGCACATAAAACCGGGTGTTCTCGACAGATTTGTCGGTACAGATACTGCATAATATATTGTACCCGGTGTCCAGATCTCTCAGCTGGAGGGGCGTCTGTGATTCAGAGAGATTGGGGTAAAGTGGCCATGAGCCGATTCCTTCCGCGAGAGGAACAGAGAACCGGGCCATATCATGAGCTACAGTGGCTCCATAGTACTTTATCACCGCTTCTTTTCTGGTCCAGAGCCTGAGAAAAATCCGATCGAGCCGGTCGGGATCTATTGTTTGGAGCCA
>JABGPX010000123.1 GCA_018644745.1 Spirochaetales bacterium | reverse complement strand
GCAAATTCCCGGTATAGATTAATGGATAGATAATCGTCGTGCTTTTCCGCCCAATCTCCAATATCGGTAATCATGGCGCGTTTGCTCATATAATCTATTATGTATCTTCGCCGTTCGTAGAAAGTAAGATCGTTTGGTATAGCCGGCCCGGCAATACATCCGTCACAAAAAAGAAGATCGAAAAGCCGGTTTACAACCGGTTCGCCGTTTTGCACTTTCTTCTCTAAAACCTTGAGTATATCCGAAACCCGCTCCTGCCCTTCAACCACGTACACGGGACTGGCGAGGAGATCCGAATCGATACTTGCGGCCTTGAGCAGCCCTCCGGTAACCGGATAGAGTTTCCCGAGATTAGCTTCCGGAGGATCAAACTCCTCAGCGGCGGCCGCCCGGTAATCCACACCCGCAGCGGCGAATAACTCGAGAAGCTCATTAAACGTGAGCACTTCATCCACATATTCAGTGCGTTCAGCCTCGTCTTTTTTTGCAACGCAAGGCCCGATAAACACAATTTTCGCATCACCGTTCATCCGCTCTTTCAGCACCTTGCCCATTGCCTCCATCGGAGACATTACTCGTGCAAGGTGGGGAACAAGATCAGGATGCATTCTTTCCACAAAATTCACCACCGCCGGGCAGGGAGAACTGATCACAAATCCATCCTGATCGTCGGTCTTCGGATCGTGGAACCTGCGGCTGTATTCATAGGAGACCAAATCCGCACCGAAAGCAACTTCAAAGACACCGTCGAATCCTGCCTCCCGCAAAGCTCCGACAATTGAACCGGCGTTAATGTCCAGGAAAGCCGCGGGAAAGGACGGTGCCACCATCGCGTAGCTGGCACCCTTCTTGCCAGTGGAAAGAATGTCCAGAACTGCCTCAACGGATGACCGTATCCTCTTTGCATTCTGCGAGCACATATTTACACAAATACCGCAGGATATGCAGAGATCATCGATAATGTCCGCTTGTCCAGAGTGAACTTCAATCGCCTTAGTCGGGCAAAAACGAACGCATGAATAACATTTCTTACACACCTCGCCGACCGTATATACTACTGATTGTTTAGCTGCCATTTATAATTCCCTTACTCATTAGAAAACCCATAAATCGTGAAAATATTCACTATTAGGTATGCCATAATCGTGAAAAAAAAGTCAATACATGAAGATAGATTAGGCGGGGATCAGGCCTGCGGGTTTACCTGAAAGCGTGTAAAAGCGGGTACCGGGCCGGGCCGGCACCTCTTCCGGGAAATGGGTTACCACTATTACAGGAACCGGTTTTTGCTGAATAAGATCGCCGAAAAGAGCCCAGAGTTTCGCCCGGGCATCATGATGAAGCCCAGTGAAGGGTTCATCCAACAGCAGCGCGCCGGGCATGCAGGCAAAACTCCTCGCAAAGGCCAGGCGTTTCTTCATACCGCCTGAAAGCTCCGCCGGATAGGATCGCTTCCAATCCTCTAACCCAACCTGTTCAAGAAGAAGGCCCGCCTGCATCTCACTCTCCCGCCGTGATCGGCCTTGATACAGCAGGGGAAGACCGACGTTTCTCATGTTATCAAACCATGGAAGAAACCGATCATCCTGAAACATGAATCCGACAAGATCCGGGCCCGAAACAGATCCCCCGGAAGGAGGTACAAGCCCGGCTATTACCTTTAGTAGGCTGGTCTTTCCGGTGCCGGAATCTCCGCTGATTACCATCATCTCCTCCGGACCAACCTCCACGTTTACGCCTTGAAATAGCGGTGCAGAATGACCATACCCAAAGGAGATATCCCGAATAACGATTTCGCCTGGGACATTTGCCGGACGTCCGCTCAACAAAGATTCAGGCTTACCGAGTTCCGTTGCAGAAACCGCGGATAGAGCCGTGGGTTTTCTGCGTATCAGCAGAGAGAGCCGCCGAAGAGCAAAGTCGAAGAGCAGGATAACCAGGATCAGTACTAGCGCCCATGAAAAAAGCTTTCTTATCAAAAAGGCTTGATACGCAGTTTGAATCTGAAAACCAATACCGTCGTTAGCGGCAAAATACTCAGCAATTACCGATGCTTTTATTCCGATACCAAGTCCGAGACGTATGGAGGCGGCGAGAAACGGCTTTAAGTGGGGAAGTATCAGCTCACGGAACCTGGCCTTGAAGCCGGGTGCATAGACCGCCAGCATTTCTTTTAGCTCCGGCGGTATAGTCTGCATTCCTTCGCTGATATTCGTGGCAACCAGCGGAAAGCAGATCAGAGAAATCACCGTGATCGGCGCAAGGCGGCTGAAACCGAGGATCAAAATGAGAGGAATTGACCAGAGAATCGGCGGAACACCTTGCATTATGAGAAGAGTCGGCCGAAGGAGAAGCTCGAT
>JABGPX010000124.1 GCA_018644745.1 Spirochaetales bacterium | reverse complement strand
TTTCAATCGACTTTTTTGCCCGATCTTTTTTCAAAAACGCCCACAGCGCAAATGCCTCAAACAAGCCGCATATTTACGATCGGCTGTTTATATGTTACCTTATCAGAAACACAAGTTTGAGGATGATAATGGCAATTATAATTATAGGTGCAAGTGCGTTTCTATTCCTGGTCTATCTTTTTTGCTACAGATTCTACGGCGTTGATGCCCGCATTCAAATGTTTGTTATTCACGTCGTTGTCCTGGCGATAATCGCGGGACTCGCGGTAGTTCTTTGGTTCGCGATCACTAACGACGAAGGGACTCTGGCAATAAACAGCGCGTTAGCCGCACTTACCGGTTTCAGCGTTCTAACAGTTAAGTTCGTAGTCGCTGAGTTTCTCAACAAAAAAGGCTAAAACGCCCAGTATCGGGGAGCGTCACGGTCGTTCGGTCCTGATTGTTTCCCGAGGAATCAGGTAACGGCTAGCGTTCGCGAGATACGTAATTAAAAAGAATAAACTTTCCCAACATATCCCCAAACATGAAAAGGAAACGTCATGAAAATATACGGCGCCGGCTCACTTGAAGAAATAAAGAAATGCATAAACCTGGGAGCTATCGGAATACTCACCAATCCGCAGGGTTTTGAACAGTATTTCAAAGGGGAAATGACATTGGAGGAAATATCCAAGGCTATCCTGGAAGTTGCCGATCTGCCAATCTTCATTCAAATCCACGGCAGGACGGCAGCGGCGATCGCGGCACGTGCCCGGGAGCTTCATACGTTGTCGAAAAACATCGGCTTCAAGATTATTTCAGACGAAAAAGGATTCGAAGCAATAAACACACTGCAGAAGGAAGGAATCCGCTGTATTGCCACTACTCTCTTCACCGTGTCCCAGGCCGCCGTCGCCGCCAGCGTAGGTGCATTTGGTATCTGTCCATTTGTATCGAGAGCGGCGGCTTCCGGGATGGATCCAGCAGGAACACTAAGCGCCATCAGACAAGCTTACGACAGACTTCCGTACGCGCCGGAAATAATCGCAGTGAGTTTGAAAAGCACAGCGGATGTTGAGCTCGCGATAAAGGCGGGCGTTGACGCGGTTGGTATGCGCTATCCTCTCCTGAAGGAAATGATGTATCATCCTCTTTCTGAAAAAGCTGAGGCCTTATTCGCTGTAAACTGGGCGGGAGTGAAAGGGGAAGACGTCTCATATATCGGTGATGCTCCAGCGGATGGCATAGCCGAGTGAAAACCGGCAGCAGGCCGGCTGACCGTCTCTACACAGCCATCGACGGCGGAACACCTGATCGGGTACCGGTTGTGCCGAAGATCTGGGTGGATAGCGCATCGAAACTTACGGGAACTCGAATCAGCACAATAATTGAAGATCCACTGGAAGCCCTCAGAGTAATCGCGAAAGCCGGTACGCTGAGCGGTGTCGACGCGGTTCGGCAGTTTCATTTTCCTCCGAGGCGGACGTTGACCGAAGGTGATGGGCTCTATGAAATTGACAACAACGGTGAGAAAATCGGCGATATCGACACCGAGGGCGGATTGACGACAAAACTCTACGATTCATCCCGGCTCAACGTATCTGATCCGTATTTCATGTCTTACCACCACTACTGGCATGCCGACGAACCACCGGTGAAAAACCTAAACGAAGCGGATCGTATCGCGGTACCAGACGGGAAATTTTTTGATGAACTCGGTTGGGGGAAAAGAATCCGTTCTGTTTCGGCAGAGTACGGCGAGCAACTCAGCTTTATCGGCGATTGCTCATCTGCAACTATGGCATTTCTGGTTTGCCTGAGAGGAATGAACCGGGCGATGATCGATCTGGTAGACAATCCGCAGCTGGTACATCGGATAATGGAAAAAGGCGCCGAAATCGCTGTGGCTAAGGGTAAATACCACATCGACCAGGGCCTCAGGATACTCAGGCTCAATGATTCAGTAGGCAACATGTCGGTTATATCCCCGGAACATTGGAACGAGTTTGTGTACCCTCATATGAGAGATGTCTGTTCTGAGCTTCACGCCTACGCTGCTGATACCCGAATCTATTGTCACATTTGCGGGAATGTACTTCCTATCGCCTGCGAGCTTGTACAAACTGGCCTCGATTGCATTGGCCCGCTGGATCCGCTGGGAGGAGTTAAGCCGGGAGAGATAAGGTCTCGCGTCAAAAACTCAGTTGCCCTCATGGGAGGGGTGAATACCCTTTCTCTGCTAAACGGCACTCCGGAAACAATCGAAGAGGAAGCCGCCTCTTGCATCAAAGAGGCTGGAGCACATGGCGGATTCATCTTGGGCTCAGGATGCGTGGTGCCGCGGGAAACAAGCCTCAAAAATCTTCTGGCATTGAGAACCGC
>JABGPX010000485.1 GCA_018644745.1 Spirochaetales bacterium | reverse complement strand
TTATATGCAGGCTAATCAAAAGATTGTCGATTTAATCGCCGCGGATATGAAGACTTTCGAATCAAAGTCTTTAACCGCACTCATCAGCGTAATTGGGCCCTATGAAAAAGAGGCTCAGCATCTCAAAGAGTCTCTCGATGCACAAAATTGGGATGTCTCTGCAGAGGTACATTATACCAACCACAGCAACATGCCACATGCAGGACCCGATTTTTACGACATCGGATACATAGTCGGCTGACCGGTATGAATGGTACGGCAATTGAGAGAATTAACCCAGAATCTCTGAAAAACTCACTCGCCGCCGGCGGTTCATACCTAGAGCTCAATTCAAAGGTTCTTGATAATCTCAATGTTTTTCCGGTGCCCGACGGGGATACCGGGGTAAATATGGTAGCTACGATGAAATCGGGCATTAGGGCCATTCATAATCCCGCGGTTTCCTCCCTTGCCGATATTTCCGAGCACCTTACGGGGAGTTTTTCAGAGAATTCAAGAGGGAATTCAGGTTTCATTCTAGCGCAGTTCTTTTCCGGTTTCTTCGATGTGGTGAAAGATCTCGATTTTATCGATTCGGCCGGATTTGTATCCGGCTTCTCCGCTGGCTCGTATCTTGCACGGACATCACTTTTTTCCCCTGTCGAAGGAACAATGATTACTATCATGTCGGCTATGGTTGATGAAATGGCCCGGATCGACTCAACCGATATAGCTGAATATCTGTATCGTGCTCTCGACGCGGGACGAAGGAAAATATTTGAGACACCAGACATCCTGCCTATCCTTGCGAGAGCCGGCGTGGTGGATTCCGGGGGTCTTGGATTTTTGTTCTTTATCGAGGGTATGCTGCAGGGAATTACCGGGTTAGAGCCGGAATCGGTAAATGAGGACGATTATCGCTTCGCGCCGATAGAAGGCGAGACGGCTTCCTCCGAGGAACTCGTCTATCGGTTCTGCACCGAAGTAACCGTGGATATTGGAGCCGGCGGGGATATCGACAGCTTGAAAGTGTTTCTCTCCGAGCACGGTAATAGCATTGCTCTCATGAGCGATGATCATGAGCTTCGCCTGCATATTCATACCAACGATCCGAAGGAAATTATCAGCCGTGTTGAGCAATTAGGCGACGTAAAACGGACAAAGATTGATGACATGAAGGGGCAAATCTCTGCTCTGAGCCCAGCCGCCGGTACCGTGGAATGCTGCGACGTGCTTGCCGTCGTACCCGGTGAAGGTTTCGCGGATATATTTCGGGACCTTGGAGCCGCGGCCTGGCTGGTATATGAGAAATCCCTTCCATCGACCGGAGAAATATCAGATGTTCTCGTTGAGATGGCCGGTGAGAACATTATAATCCTTCCGAATGACGGTAATATTATTCCGGCTGCAACCCTGGTCCGGGACCGAAGTGAAAAAAATGTGGTCGTAGTACCTACTGCCAATGTGGTGCAGGGCATTTCGGCGATGTATTCGTATCTTGATGACATGGGAGTTGAGGAGAATTTGACGAGTATGTCGGACGGTATGGCAGACGCCGAACAGATCAGGCTTTTCCGAAGCGTAAGGGACGCGAAATTTGGTACTACCCAACTAGCAGAAGGAGAGTACTTCGTTATACGGCAGGACGAAATACTCGCCGGAGAACCGGATGGCAAGACGGCGGTAATCAACGCCCTGAAATCCATTAATATGAGTGGCAGGGCAAGCATTACCTGCTTTTATGGAGGCGAAGCTGGAGAAAAGATAACCCGGGAAATAAGCGCAGCGCTTACAATTTTATATGAAGATATAGAGTTCGAATCGGTTTACGGGGGTCAGCAGAACAGTCTGCTGACAATCGCGATAGAATAGGAGAGAAAAGTGTATTTGCCTCGCTTGTTCGCTGTTATTGTGCTCGGTTACTTGTTCGGCTCAATTAACAACGCCATTATCATCACCCGTTTAGTAAAAGGAGAGGATATCCGGACTCAGGGGAATTTCAATGCCGGAACTATGAATGTGCTGCGGACCGTCGGTAAACCATGGGGTATTCTGGTTGCTGTTCTCGATGCTTTGAAGGCCGCACTTCCTATGCTAATATCCCGGCTTGTCTGGTTCGATGACTTATCTCCTGCTGCCTTTTTTGCTGTTTTCGCCGCCGGGGCAGCTGCGATTATTGGTCACTGGAAGCCAATTTACCATAATTTTAAAGGCGGTAGGAGCGTCGGATGCAGCCTGGGTGTGTACCTCTTTATCGTTCCTTTTGAGTTTATTATCTCTTTCCTGATCAGCGGGCTGTTTGTAATAGCATTTATAAAAAATGTAAAATTTAAATTTGGGCAGTGGGTGCCGATTGTTTTTATTGTTTTTACTCCATTTCTTA
>JABGPX010000126.1 GCA_018644745.1 Spirochaetales bacterium | reverse complement strand
CTTCATGCTCATATGACGGCAATACAGTCACAATAGAACGCTGAGAATTCTCGAGAAAGATGGATGTTATAAACCTCTCAAAAAAGCCGTCCACCGCTGCATCCTTTTTAAGCTTCTCCATCCAAGGACTGAACTCAAGTGAAGTTTCAGGCTCTTTGCCATGGAGCCATCCCCGTAGAGTTTTGCCCATGAGACGAAGACCAAACGGCACCCCGCCGCGAATTTCCCGATTTCTGAACTCAACGCGGCGAAGAGCACCGCTTATAGCATCTGAGGGAAGACCTTCCTCCGCGAGTTTGCGGAGCTCGCCCATAACAAGCTCCTCAAAAGGTTTGATGCGCTCAGGATCAGAACCTCGAATACCAAATGAAAACACCAGCTCCCGGGTATCGGTGTCTAGGCCGCTCACCGGCGACAAGTCCTCCCCCAGCCCGGATTCGACAATCGCCTTTTGCATCGGAGAACCCGAATTGCCCAGCAGTATCTCGGAAAGAACCTCCAGGCAAAGAACCCGGTAGGCGTCGTCAATATTGCCGACTATCCAGTTGAGGGTAACCGTGGCCTTTCCATCCGGAGAGTCATCTTTAGCCAATGGGCTCGAGAGGACTAACTCCATGGGCGAGGAAAAAGGCGGTTGAAAAGGAATGGATGTGTCAATTTCTTTGCGAGTAAACTCAGATAGAAAGTTTTCCTCGATAAAACCAAGGCTCTTTTCGGTAGGGATATTTCCATAAAGGAATATCTGACAATTAGACGGATGATACCATAAGGCATGGAGATTTAGGAAATCCTGATAGGTAAGATCGACTATCGCCTGGGGTTCACCACCGGAATCGAAACGATATGGTGATTCAGGGAAGAGAGATCGATAAGACCACTCGCCGACAATCGATTCATGGTTAGAATAGTTGCCTTTCATCTCATTGAACACCACACCGTCTACTTCGAGTTCACCTGAATCATTCAGAACAAACCTTCGCCCCTCTTGATGAAATATTTCCTTTTTTAACAGCGGGAAAAAGACGGAATCGCCATAGACACGAAGCAGGTTAAAATAGTCCTTCGGGACGGTGCTCGCCGCGGGGAAAACCGTTTTATCGGGATAGGTCATCGCGTTGAGAAATGTGTTTACGCTGCCCTTCATCAGCGCTATAAATGGATCTTTCACGCCGAAACCGCGGGATCCCGAGAGAACCGAATGCTCGAGAATATGCGCGGCCCCCGTGTTATCCGATGGCGGAGTACGGAAAACAAAGGCGAAAAGATTCTCCTTGTCATCGTTGCTCAGATGATATGCATTACAGCCGCTTGCTTCATGCTCCAGCAGCAAACCTTTAGAAGCATATTCCTTTATGTCATTAATCCGGCTTAGGCGAAAACCGCCGACGAGATCTCCGATCTTGTGATCCATACATTCTCCAGTTATTCGATGAAGTGACAGCCTTTTGAGTCGGGATTGGCCAGAGCAGCGCGAACGATAACAGACGCGGTAAGCACGCTGTTGCGAAGTTCTATAATCCGTCGAGTCAGAATCGCGCCGCGGTAAAACTGCTCGATACGATGGCTTAAGTAATCAAGATCCGCCAGAGCCCGCAGAAGGCGTTTATGGCTTCTGATGATTCCTGCGTAATTCCACATGGTAGACTGAAGGGTACGGAAGTCCTGGTTTACCAAAACCGGATCGAAGGCCTCTTCAACCTGTGGAGTTACCCATTTAGGAATACTTTCGATGAGGGATCCAGGCAATTTTTCCAAAGTGTCGACGATACGGTCGGCACATCGGATACCCCAAAACAGGCCCTCGAGCAAAGATATTGAAGCAAGCCGGTTTGCACCATGCACTCCGGTGCAGGCGGCTTCGCCGGCGGCGTAGAGCCCGGTGATAGAGGTTTCACCATGCAAATTGACTTTCACCCCGCCGCAAAAATAATGCGCCGCGGGAACGACAGGTATAGGTTCCTTTCTTATGTCGATACCAAGGGACAGGCACTGGTCAAAGATCGCCGGAAAACGCTGGTCTACCGGAAACTCGCTGACCCGGGCGGCGTCGAGACGAACATAGTCGGCGTCTTCCCGTTCCATCTCGCGGTAAATCGCTCGGGCTACTTCATCCCGCGGGGCGAGATCCGCGTTTTCCGGTGAGTACTTTTCCATGAAATACTCACCTTTCCGGTTCATCAGCTTGGCACCTTCGCCGCGAAGGGCCTCTGAAATAAGGAATCTCTTTACCTCACGGTGGAAAAGCACCGTAGGATGGAATTGTACATATTCGGCGTTGAGAATTTCGCTCCCGATCCGGTACGACATTGCAATCCCATCGCCTGTCGCGCCAAGAGGATTTGAGGTATGAAGAAATAGATTG
>JABGPX010000965.1 GCA_018644745.1 Spirochaetales bacterium | reverse complement strand
ATCCGATATCCAAAAGAAAGACCACCGCCGTATCCAAAGGTGAAGTCATCTGTCGTATCTCCAATCGGTACTGAGAAAGTGGGCTTAAATTCAAGGGCGAAATTGGGCCTGTTTTCTTCAGCTGCAGATCTGAATGCGGCGCAGAGCAACAATAAGATAATCACTGAGGTTTTTTTCATGGATCTTTCCTTATTATGTAATTCTGCGGGAATTTTGGAGATTATGCAAATTTTCTGATGAAACCCTAGAAGTTCCCCATATGGGTTTTGTAAGGTGGCATTTGAGGATCGGCACGTTTGATGCTAAGGCTTAGGAGCTACCCGCGTGGCTCAATGCATAGGTATCCATGGAAGGTTCAAACTTGGGATGATCTTGTTCTCGGAACCGATATACTTCTACGAACCCACCATCTATCAACCGAAGGCTACGTCCTCCAGCTGATCCTGCAACCGGGAGAAAATATTCTTCCAGGTTGGCTTAATTCCATCCAACAATAGTTTGAATTCTCTCGGAGAATGTCGCACCATAGAGATATAAGCATCGAAGGCTGCAAGCGCGGCACAAAAGAACCTGAGCATCGAGTAGAATCTGCGCGGATCTTTGAAATAAAAGCGCTTGGTACCAGCCAGATGCGAGATCCGCTTGAACACGTTGTTCTCAATGTGCCAGCGGAGATGAGCCGCTTCTCTGAGAGATAAAGAAGAAAGAGAGAAATCAGTAGAAACTATCCAACTCTCGGCAAGCGCATCCGTGGTCCGCTTAGAATAGTTTTCGACCAAGTGTGCGATTTGTATTGGATATCCGGCAAACTCTCCGCTGGTTTTTTTCATGCTCCAATGCCATAACCGCTCACTGTCGTATCCACTGTCGGTCTCTACTCCTTCAACAACATCATGTTCGAAGAGAAACTGAGCCTCCTGCAAAACCGCACGGAACTCCGGGTTAGAGCTTTTGATGAGAATATGAGCGCCCGCCCCGCGTACTTTCCTAAACATATTGCCGTTAAAATACAACGAGTCACAAAGAATGAGATCAGGGAAACAGCTGCCGAGGTGTTTATAGGCTTCATCGATCACATCCAATGCAACCGGTAGTTCCTTCCCGCGCCGATGCTGATCTTCAATGACAACAGGGCAATCAATTCTTCCGTGCAGCGAAAAGGTCACATGATGGTGGCCTCCCATCACAGACCCATCGATGATGCCGATTCGTCTCGGTGTGCCACCTGGCTCCAACGCTTTGTCTAATAATCCAAGCCTATCGATTCGCGCGGCAAGGTCATAGAGAAGTTGTTTAGATTGAGCCGGCATCAACCAAGTCAGTATCCGAGCTACCGTTGAGTCGGAGACAACCATTTTTCTCTTGCAATCAAATAATCTTCTATATGATCGAGTTCGGGCCAGTGCATCCATTGCTAATAGAGATTTCAAGCCAAAGAATGGCATGAGAAACACCGACCACAGAATCGTCCTTAATGAAATGGTGGGATTCGTTCGTATATCGTGAAAAGAATTCAGTTGTTGCTTGATTCCAAGGGTTTTACTTAGAAAAGTAACAACATTTCTACCATTTTCCACATATTCCCCTCCCGGATATGCATGCTAAGAAGAAAGAGAGAGAAAGAAGAACTTATACGAAATTCCCCTCCTCTCTATGAATTTGGGAAAAAATAGCTTTTAAGACAACAGCCGATCCTCCGACGCCACTATCAACGGCTATTTGAGGAACTTCTGATGAAACCCCAAGTGCGGACGAAAAGAAACCGCCGTACTATACTATTACGTGAGAACACTGCACCGTTATAGTATGTAAAAGCCGACCTCCATTCCGGCGGCACGAGAAGGTACAGAATGAAGGGAAATACTTATTTTAGAAGTTTGATTATACCTGCCGCCGCATTGATATTGGCAGCGTGTGCGACCCGCCCGTCTTTGCTTGAGCAGTTGGAACAGCTGCCGGTGAAGCATCTCTCGTTTTACAACTTCGATCCCTCGACCCCGATCAAGGATCGCATAACCGACGTGCCTGCGGAACTACTCGGGCTATACTCCGACAGCGACGACACCGAGCTACGTTCTTATAAGTTAACCGCAGATGAAAAAAAGCAAATTGAAGATACTTTTTCCCGCCTTCCGGATCGTCACCGGGAAGTGCTGGAGAAGCGCCTCATCGGCGTTTACTGCGTCGAGAATTTTATCGGAACCGGGATGGCCGACTACGTACTTGGTCCCGACAATGAGGTGTACGCGCAGCTTGTTCTCCACCCCCGCGTGTTTGAGATGAACGCCTCACAGATACTCTCTTTGCGGGCAAACACGGCATTTCGGTCCGATGATGAAGAGATGGAGCTTGTTATTGACCTATCCAACGAGGTATCCGGTCTTGATTATATAGTGCTCCACGAATCTACTCACATAGTAGACTATGTGGAAAGGCACACCCCTTACGTCGAGCCAGGTATGTACGAGCTCTTCGGACGTTCCGGCCGAAATACCTCCTTTACCGATGAGGTGTGGAGCGACTACAGGACGCTCAATCCGACCGTAGAGTTTGAGTTCCAGGAGGACCTGAGGTACTACGGCTTGGGCGGTGATCCGGGTTTGTCCAACCGAGATTTGAAGGCGGTATATTCAGCGCTCGCCCAAACACCCTTCGCATCATTGTACGCCTCTTTCAGTTGGGCTGAAGATTTCGCGGAGTTCGTAACTTTCTATTACCTGGTTTATGGTTTTGGAGCCCACTATGAAATTCGAGTTATGCGTGATGGTGAATCGCTTTTTACATATCAGCCGATGGATTCCCTAATAGTGGCGGTTCGAGCGGGGCTAATCGAACCCGATTTATTGCGTTCTGAGTTGCCGCAAAAGAACATTGAATGACATTGCAGTAACTTTTTCTCGCAGGGCATGCAAACAGGTTGTGATCATCCGGGAAGTATAATTGAAAAAACGCTTCCTTCGCCCTCGGTACTTTCGGCGGTAACTCTTCCCCCGTGCGAGACAGCGACATGTTTAACGATTGAAAGTCCGAGTCCGGTACCCCCGAGGGCCCTGCTCCGGCCGCTGTCCACCCTGTAGAAGCGTTCGAATATCCTGTCGAGGTGTTCTTCCGGTATACCTCGCCCCTGGTCTGCAACCCGCATGATGATTGAATCCCCTTCTCGAATTACCGTGACGTGTATCGTACTCCGGGCACCGGAATACTTGATGGCGTTATCGAGTAGATTGGCGATCCCCTGCTCGAGAAGTCCCTGGTTTGCAGTAATGGACTCACCCTCGGAACAGCTAATCTTGAGGGAGATACTCTTTTCAGCAGCCCGGGGCCTGTGAATCTCGACGACCCTCCCAATCAAGTCGCTTAGGTTACAGATAGCCGTTTCCGGACCCGCGCCGGAATCCTGTTCGAGCCGGGATATTATCAGGAGATCTTCAATTATGGCGCTGAACCTGTCCACATGCTGAAGCACTATATTCAGGAAGTTCTTCGCCTCGTTCGGGTCTTTGAAATCGTCGCCGAGAAGGGTTTCGATATATCCTCTCACCGCCGTGATCGGCGTTTTCAGCTCATGTGAAACGTTGGCGACGAAGTCCTTTCTTACCTGTTCTAGATTTTTCAACCTGGTGACATCGTTGAGCACCAGTACAATACGCGCACCTTCGCTGTCCTCGGGTCCTGGTATTACCGTCCCATGTATTTGCAGGTGTCGTTCGCGGTCGGTGAATACAACAAACTCGTCTTCGACGCCTCCTCCCTTCTTCAGAGCCTGATCGGCGACTTCGTGGAGGTGACTGTTTCTGAAAGCAAGGAGCAGTCCTTTGCCGATCCCCTCGCCTGGTTCCAGGTCAGACAGTCTGTAGGCCGACTCATTCATCTCCTGGATAGCAAGATTGGTGTCGAGTACGATAACAGCCTCCTCCATGCCGGCGAAGATTGTTTCGAGTTTGTCTCTCTGCCTTGATGCGTCTGCCGCTCTTGACAGGAGGTCTCCGGCAAGATCCGATATGGTATCGGCAACCCGTTTGAGCTCCGGCGGACGAAAAACGCGGGGTCTGAATGAAAGATTGCCCTTGGAGTATTCGCGCACCGCGTTCTGGATAATCTGCAGCGCTCCGTTGACTCTGCTGGTCAGAGCGAATCCTAGAATCGAAACGAGTATTAAGCTTATGGCACCTGCAACGGCTATTTTCATATAAGCGTTGCGAAGGTCGCTGCTTATTGTTCGGAGCGGAGTAGCAGTCCGCAGTACGAGGCTTTTTCCGGAAAGATTGAAAACTGGCAGCGCGAGATATACCATGTCGCGCCCGAGGGTATCGCTGTAGCGGGTGGAGTTTCCCAGGACACCGAGAAATGCCCGTGAGATTTCCGGCCGCTGCCCGTGGTTATCCATGTCCGAGGGGTTCGCGATTGAGTCGCCTAGTACGACACCGTCATCATTAACAACCGTTATTCGGCTGTGCCCGGTTCCGGCAGTTTTGCAGAAGGAATCGATATTTTCGGGAGACTCGTTGAGTAGCAGGTTTTGGAGCATCCTGGCAGTGTCTGCCAGGTCGACGACGATTCTTTCATAGAAAAGCGATCTAACAATCGTGGCGCCGTAGAAGCCCGTGCCGAGTATTGCGACAATAAGGAGGGCGGCGAAAACCGGAAAGTATTTATAGAGCGGTTTCATTCGGTGCTTCCCTCCTCGATCATTTTGTATCCGACTCCCCTGATTGTCCTAACACAGGTGCCGTATTTGCCCAGCTTTTTTCTTATTCCAAGGATCTGCACGTCAACCGACCGTTCGGTTACAGGGTAATCCTCTCCTTTTACGGCAGTAATTATTTGGCTCCGTGAGAAAACCCAGCCGGGGTTTCCTGCAAGAAATGAGAGGATGAGAAATTCCGTAGCGGAGAATTCAACGGGTGAACCGTCGCAGAATACTTCATGGCGCTCGGTGTCAATTTCTATTCCGTGGACTTCAATTCTGCTGTTTCCGACCTGGTTTTTTACGTCTCGAAATCGTCTCAGCACCGCCCGCACCCTCGCGACCAGCACCCTCGGGCTGAAAGGCTTTGCTATATAGTCGTCCGCGCCGACTTCGAGGCCCGACACGACGTCGGTGTCTTCGGTCTTCGCTGTAAGCATGATTATCGGGATGTCCTTCAGGATTTTATCCTTCTTCATTCTCCGGCAGACTTCGAAACCGTCTATACCAGGAAGCATTAGATCTAATATCACCGCATCGGGACGTTCGGCGCTCAACGCGGCAACGGCCTCTTCGCCAGATAGCACTCCGCGGACAACAAAACCTCGCTTGCGGAGATTGTATGAGATTAGGTTGAGAATATCCTGCTCATCTTCGACGACGAGCACCGTTTCATGAGCCACCTTCAGCGCCCCTTTTTTATTATTGGTTCAGTTCCCGGTGTTTGCCGGTTATATTGTAGCAGATCCACTCACAGATGTTCGTGGCGTGGTCGCCCAATCGTTCGAGAAACCGGCTGATAAAGAGGAACGACGTTGCCTGCTCGATGTGTTTTGGATCCTGCATCATATAGGTGAGGCATTCGCGCGTCACCTGGTTGTGGAGTTCGTCGATTTCGTCATCCATTGCGGCCACCGATACCGCCATTTCCTGATCGTTATTCATGAACGCAGTCAGCACTTCATGGATCATCTTTATTGCAATGTCGGCCATCCGCGGAAGATCGACGAGTTTTTTCATATACGGCTCATCGGAAAACCTGAGAGCTCCTTTCGCGACATGAATAGCGTGGTCACCCATTCTCTCGAGTTGAGTCACTATCTTAATTATTGTTATAAGGCCCCTCAAATCTCCTGCAACCGGCTGCTCAGTGGCAATCAAAATGATGCATTTGTCCTGAATACTCAGTTCTAGTTCATTGATCTCCTTATCTGCATCGATAACGGCATTTGCCAGCTCGGCGTCCTGATCCTTTAGTGCCTGCATCGACTTTCTTATCGCCTCTTCGACGAGGGTGCCCATTTTGAGTACGTCCTGATTGATGGTATTCAGGCTTTCTAAAAACCTTTGCCGTATTGGCATATAGTTCTCCTACCCGAAACGGCCGGAAATATAATCTTCCGTCCGCTTATCTTTTGGATTGATGAATATCTCTTCGGTCCTGCCGTATTCTACCAGGTAGCCCGACCGCTGTTCGTTTACCATAAAGAAACATGTGAAGTTCGAGATCCTGGAAGCCTGCTGCATATTGTGGGTAACTATAATAATTGTATAGTCTTTCGCCAGGTGCTGCATCAGCTCTTCGATCTTCAAAGTCGCGATTGGATCAAGGGCGCTCGCAGGTTCATCCATGAGGATAATTTCCGGAGAAACCGCTATTGCACGGGCGATGCAGAGACGCTGCTGCTGTCCTCCTGAAAGCCTGAGAGCGTTCTGATGAAGCTTGTCTTTAACCTCGTCCCAGAGCGCCGCCTGCACAAGGGAGGATTCAACAAGCTCATCAAGATTCCCTTTGTAGCCGTTGATTTTCGCGCCCCAAGCTATGTTGTCGTATATACTTTTGGGAAACGGGTTCGGTTTCTGAAAGACCATTCCGATCCGTTTTCTTAACTCGACCGGATCGACCGATGCATCATAAACATTCTCTCCGTGAAAAAGAACTGCTCCCTCGGTTCGGGTGCCCGGCATGAGTTCGTTCATCCGGTTAATCGATCGAAGCACGGTGCTTTTTCCGCAGCCCGACGGGCCGATAATCGCCGTGATCTTCTGCTTTTTTATTTCCAGATCCACATTCACCACTGCATGAAAATCACTGTAGAAGATGTTGAGTTTATCGAGAGTAATCGCGAAATTGCCATTCGACTCGCTCATTCGGCACTCCTTCTCTTACTGAATTTATTCCTCATGATAATCGCCGAAGCGTTCATGCCTAAAAGCAGAACTAGAAGCACCATTATCGCGGCGGCGGCGACGTGGCGGAACTCGGCCTGCGGTCGGGCGGTCCATTGGTAGATCTGAATAGGAAGTGTAGTGAACTTGGAAAACAACGATGTAGGGTCGAGGGAAACGAATGTAGATGCCCCGACTACAATAAGCGGCGCGGTTTCACCTATTGCCCGTGATACCGCCAGGATAGTTCCGGTAAGAATTCTGTCAATTGAGCTAGGGAGTACGTGATGCCAGACCGTCTGCCATCGAGTAGCGCCGAGGCCGAGGCTCGAGTAGCGTAGAGTCTGAGGCACGGCCTTGATGGCTTCCTGCGAATTAATGATGATTATAGGCAATATGAGTAGGGCGAGAGTTAGGCCGGCGGAAATGATTGTTCTCCCGTTTGCGGTGGCAGGATCAGCGGCTCCAAAAATACTGCCGCTGGTAATCGGTTCCAGCAGTCTTACAAATATCGCCAAGCCGACCATGCCGTATATGATCGACGGCACCCCGGCCAGGTTGTATATATTCACCTGGATTATCCGAGTAAGTACGTTATCTCCAGCGTATTCCTCGAGGTATACGGCCGCACCGACTCCCAGGGGAAATGCGACGACTATTGTGATAAGAACCATCCAGAGGGTGCCGAATATCGCGGCCCGGATACCGGCATTCTCCGGGACACTGGATTGTGGCTGTACCAGAAATTTACCGCTCAGCCATGATCGGAACTGGATAACTGCGTGAGGGTAGTTGCTTTCCGCGTACTGCTCGATCGATGTTCGCCTAAAAAGTGAATCCGTAAGCGTCCAGCTGTCAATGACTTGAAGATCTACTACCCTCTCCATTACCAGGTCATACACATTCGATCTGCTTCTTTCAGCAAACGGCTTGTCGTGTTCGAACCGCCGCATGAGACCGGAACTAATGTTGCCCTTGAGGATTTCCGTGAGTTGCTCTTTAGACATGTTTTCGAGAGTCACGCCGTTCTCGGCAAGCGTCTCCGGCGCTATCTCAAATGCTAAAGCTACATACCCGAAGGTATCATTTATAACTGTAAACAGAAGAGCTCCAAGTACTGCAATCGCAAAGTAAGTAGACGCCTGGAAAACTATTAAAAACAGCTTTCCATGTCTCCGTCTACGCTCGATTCTAGACGTGAACAGCTCTTTGGGTACGGTTGCGCTGTTCATTCATATACCTCTTGGAATTTCCTTACGATGCGGCGGCTCAGCAGGTTGAGAAGGAAAGTAACCCCGAACAGCACGATGCCGATTGCGAAGATACTGTTGTAATCGATGGTATCGAAGCCTATGTCGCCGCCGCTTATCCGCACGATGTGCCCGGTCATGGTTTCCGCGGCTTTGAAGGGATTGAATGTAAAGGCCGACCCCGCGCCCGCGGCAAGAGCCACGATCATAGTTTCGCCAACTGCTCTGGATAGGCCGACGATAAATGAGGCCATTATCCCTGAAAACGCTCCGGGTACCACAATACGAAGGGATGTTTCCAGCTTTGTCGCCCCCAAACCATATGACGCGTAGCGCAGGGTGCGGGGTACCGCGCTAAGAGCATCCTCCGCCATCGATGAAATAAGCGGAAGAATAAGAATACCGATCACTATACCTGCGGAAGCGGTATTGTAGATTTCGACCACGCCCGGTCCGAATACCGCCCGTAGCAGCGGGGTTATAAAGGTTAGGGCGAAGTAGCCGTAAACGACCGTCGGTATTCCCGCGAGGACCTCGAGTATAGGCTTGAGGACCGCCCTGACTTTCGCCGGCGCGTATTCACTCAGATACACCGCGACGAATAATCCCAGAGGGCCGGCAACCAGCATGGCGGTAAGGCTGGTCATGAGAGTCGAGTTCAAGAGCGGCAGTATGCCGAATTTCGATATCATCGGCTGCCAGGTAATACCTGTGAAGAACTCCCTGAACGTCACCTCGTCGCTGGAAAAAAACCGTAGCGATTCGCGACCGAGTATGATAACGATGCCTGCCGTGATGAGTATAGATAATACGGCGAATGAGAAGAGTAAACTCTCCATCAGAAGCTCACTGTGTCTCGATTTCTTTTTAAATATGTTCTTGTCAGTCGGCGTGTGCAGCACAATAGTGTCCTTTTTTAATAAAGACCTTCCATGGCCTCAAGCCATTTCTGCCTCGCTTCATCAAGGTCCACTTTGTTTGCCGGGAAATATCCGACAGCTATTACCTCTTCATTCACGTATGTCAGAAAAAAGGCTATAAAGGCTGCTACCTGTGGCTTTTCCTGCATAATACCCCTGGTAGTGTACATGAAAAGGGGGCGGGCAAGAGGGTAGGAGCTGTCGTCGACGGTTGCGTCGGTGGGTTCGATTCCTTCGATGTTGAGGATGTTGAGCTTGTCGGCGTTTTCGGCGTAATAAGCATAGCCGAAGAATCCGATTGCATAAGGGCTGCCGAGGATGCCCTGGACAAGAATGTTGTCGTCTTCACTCAGCTGGGTGTTGGCCGCACTGAGAATCGGTCTGGCGTCTTTGTCGAATACCTCTTCGATAAAGAAATCAAAGGTACCACTGTCGGTTCCGGGTATAAACCTGAGGATATTTTCATTCGGCCAGGATGGATTTACCTCTTTCCAGGTTTTCGCGGTTGAAAAAATCATGGCCAGCTCTTCGACGGTAGCTTCTTTGATAAAGGTATTGGATTTGTTCACGACGACCGCGAGAGCGTCGGTGCCGACCCTGATCTCTATCGGGACTCTGCCGATTGCCTTCGCAGTATCTACTTCCTTCGATTTGATAGGCCGGCTCGCGTTAGTGATATCGGTTTCACCCTTGGTGAATCTCTCGAACCCCGCACCGCTTCCGATGCTGTCTACTGTGATGAGACCGCTATAGCCCTCTTCCTTGAATCTCTCAACCATTCTTTCCGACAACGGGTACACCGTCGAGCTTCCGGCGGCAATGATGTTACCGGTTACTTCGAGAGGATTGACGCCGGGCAGCATAGGATCGTCGGAGTTCTCGAGGACCCACATAAGACCCGTTTCGGGCGATATATTTTCTTTACCCCCGCAGGCAAATGTAAGAAGCACCGCGGCCACGATCATCAGTATCAGAATTGTTTTTTTCACCGGTTCCCTCCTGTTTTACTGTATCAATCAGATGACGATACAGAGGTAAAACTCTTGTGTGAGCAATATGTCAGCTGAATGTTAGAAAAGTGTTAATATAGATAAAAAAAGGTTTAAACATGGATACAGATTGCATCCTGTTGAAAGAAAACCTTTTCACTTGCGGTTTCTAGGCGGCCATGCCGAAGGAACCTCTCAATATGAAGACAGGTACTAGACGCAGGGTGTGGAAGACTATACCCGGAATTAACTGAGTTCCCTTGCTCCATGCAGGGAGGCGGAAACAATACCGAACAATAGGCTGCATTTCCCGAGGGTCCTCAAAAAACAGGTCCTCGGGGACAAGAAAAGTGAGCGACACAGACAGTGCCGCTCCGGTTATCCCACAGAGTTATTTCATGCCTTCGTTACGCTGTTGTTACAGTTCTCCTCACCAATGAAATTTCAAAGTTCGTTCCAAGAATGGATTCCCGTATTATGTCATATAGTTGAAGGGAAAGCGTAGGTCATTCCATCCATCCGCTTTTCTATCAGCTACTTTACTTCATCCACAGGTATCCCCAGCGCATCGGCGACGCCCTCTCCGTAGGCTTTATCAGCTTTCAGACAGTTTCCGATGTGGCGTATTTTTATCTCCCTGGGTGCATCCCCCATGGCTCTCGCCGTATTTTCAAACAGCGCTTTTTTCTGGGTTGAACTCATCAGGTTGAACAGCGCTTTCGGCTGCGAGTAATAATCGTTGTCATCCTCTCGATAGTTCCAGTGGTCCGCGTCTCCATCGAGCGCTAAAGGCGGTTCTTTTGCTTCCGGTTGTTCTTGCCATTCACCAGAGCTGTTTGGCTCATACCCCAATGTTCCGGCATAGTTATCGTCTGTCCTCATTAGACCATCTCTGTGATAGCCATGAACCGGGCACCGCGCCTGGTTTACCGGGATTAGATGATGGTTAACACCAAGGCGATACCGTTGCGCGTCACCATATGAAAACAATCTTCCCTGGAGCATTTTGTCCGGAGAAAAGCCGATTCCAGGCACAATATTCGCCGGATTGAACGCTGCCTGTTCAACCTCCGCGAAATAGTTCTCGGGATTCTTGTTCAACTCAAGCACTCCAAGGTCGATTAGCGGAAAATCCTGATGGGCCCAAACCTTTGTAAGATCGAAGGGATTAAAGGTGCTATTTTTCGCCTCTCCCTCGGTCATTAACTGGATTTTCACATCCCATTTAGGGAAATTGCCCTTTTCGATACTCTCGAAAAGATCGAGCTGATGGCTTTCTCTGTCTTTTGCTATTATTGCCTCTGCTTCCCGATCGGTAAGGCACTTTATCCCTTGCCGTGTCTTCAGATGAAATTTTACCCAGATCCGCTCATTTTGAGCACTTATCAAGCTGAAGGTATGGCTTCCGTATCCGTTCATATGCCGGTACGAGTAGGGTATACCTCTTTCACTCATGGTTATGGTCACCTGGTGTAGGGCTTCGGGTAGATTTGTCCAGAAATCCCAGTTGTTCTTCGCGCTTCTCATATTTGTCCTGGGGTCTCTCTTAACCGCGTGATTAAGATCAGGAAACTTCAAAGGATCTCTCAGAAAAAACACCGGGGTATTGTTCCCCACAAGATCCCAATTACCCTCCTCGGTATAGAACTTGATAGCAAATCCTCGGATATCTCGCTCCGCGTCCGCCGCGCCTCGCTCTCCGGCAACCGTAGAAAATCGAACAAATACATCAGTTTTTTTCCCAATCTCAGAGAAAACCTTAGCCTTTGTATATTTCGTAATATCGTGGGTAACTGTAAAAGCACCAAAAGCGCCGGAACCTTTAGCGTGCATGCGCCGTTCAGGAATTACTTCCCGGTCAAAATGAGCCAGTTTTTCAAGGAACCATGTATCCTGGAGGAGCATAGGACCCCGCTTACCGGCGGTTTGCACGTTCTGGTTGTCCGCGACAGGCGCACCGACGTCGTTTGTGAGTTTGGTCTTTTTTTTCATAAATCGCCTCCTATTTCTTTCCGTTCTTTGTACAATCGTCACAGATTCCAAAAAAATCGATATTATGCCGCCGGGCAATAAACGGTGTTTCATTGCTGACACGCGCGTTGAGCGTTTCATCTATTGGTAGCTCGAGGTCCGAAATTGAACCGCATGATTCACACACAAAGTGATAATGAGGAGCTATTCGAGCCTCAAACCGGTCAAATGTGTCGCCAAAATCGATTTTCTTTACAAGCCCTTGGTTGATGAGAATACCAAGATTGCGATACACCGTCCCCACGCTCAATTTGGGAAACTCGGTCTTCAGCTTATTGTACAGCCAATCCGCGGTTGGGTGTATGCCGGTGTTTTGCAGTATTGTTAGCAAGCTTTCTCGCTGCCGGCTTCGTTTATACTTGCTAGTGTCTTCGATTTGAGCGCCACCTTTTGATAATCGGAACCATTATTAGTTTATTGGAAATGGCGTTAAATGTCAATGAAATTGGGTTTGCATGATGTTGACTGCAGAGAGGTTTATTTGCCGATGAGTGGGTAATTCCCGCGCTAAGAAACCGAAAGGTTCATGGGGATGGTGAAAAAGAACTCACTCCCTTCGTTCAGTCCTCGGCTTTCCAGCCAGATTTTCCCACCGTGCAGCTCCACCAGGCTCTTGGTAAGGGATAATCCGAGCCCGGTACCTCGAATAATTCTACCTGACCCTATCTCCGCCTGGAAGAAAGGCTCGAAAATGCGTTCCGCCTCCTCGGTGCTAATCCCAATACCTGTATCAGCCACGCCAAATGTAACCGCATCTGTTGCTTGACTGAAGGCTCGAATAGAAATGCGCCCTCCGGCCGGAGTGAACTTCAGAGCATTTGAAAGAAGGTTGTAGGCAATCTGTTTTAGCTTGCGCTTGTCGGCATGCATCTCTTTGAATTCGGACTTATTGTATGAACTCAATTCTATATTGTGAGATGATGCCGTATCACCAAACATTTCAATGCAATGAAGAAGAAACTCATCAATGGGAATCTGTTCAATAGATAGCTGCAGCTTCCCAGCCTCTATCTTGGACGTATCGAGAATATCTTCAATGAGAGATAGAAGGTGCCGGCTGCTCTCAAGTACATAACCTAAATGTTCTTTATGCGGATCGCCGATTTCGCCCAGGCGGCCACCATGTGAGAGCTGGGTAAATCCGATAATATGATTGAGAGGTGTCCGCAACTCGTGACTCATGTTTGCGAGAAAATCACTTTTTGCATGAATAGCTTTTTCGAGGGATAATTTCGTGTTCGTGAGTTCTTCCGTCTTTTGCTGCAGTCTTGAAATAGAGCGTTCTTTGAGCCATTGAAAAACATAAGCGAGGGAAATAACAACAAAATATGAGCTTAGGAATCTATACGATAAACCTGTTGAGAACACGGTTGTGTTCCAGATACCCGCAAAAAAAGTCAGATAGATTGCCGTGAGAGCCAGGTGTGCCAGTGAAAGTACTGCTCCCTTTTTAGCTCCGAGTAGAAATACGGCGATCAACGGGAAGGAGTAGTACCAGACGAAAATCGCCTCCCCGAAATCCCTTAATGTCAACAGAAGAAAAAACATCAACCCCAAAAGGGATAACAGAACAAACGCTATCACATCATATTTATGAAGCTTGTGAAACAGAGCTAGAAACCCGAATATTACAATGGTCCAAGCAAAATCAATAGTCGCGATTACATATTCACCCAATATTAGTCTTGCAACTCCGGTAAAAAAAGTAAAGCAGAAACCGAAGGCAAATAAAGTATTGATCATAACCGCACGGTGCTTGTCCTGCTCCCGCGCATCAGCGCCATACCCTCCCCGAAGGAAGGTTGAGATGGTTTTTTTTGCACGAACAAAAAGTTCTTTGTTCACAAGGATAACTCTGTCGTTCTCATCAGACCTACGATAATAGCAGGATATTTTTCGGCGGGGAAGATGTCTCGACACGCCGGTACGCATCTCTGTCGATACGAAATCCATTTAGAAGGGCCGTTTCATGCCTGTCTTCTGACTGCAGTATGACGATGACGCAAATATCTTGTCTCCTGCCCTTGAAAGGATCGAACTATATGATAAGCTAAACGACGTACTCAAGACATTACGCCAAGAGCCGTACTACAACTGTAATGGCGTAACGTACAACCTACATATGGAGAAACATCATGTTATACAAGCCTTATGGAAAAACCGGCAGGGATGTGTCTATGCTCGGATTCGGAGCAATGCGGCTTCCGATGCTCGAGGACGGCACTTGTGACTTCGAAAAAGCAGTACCGATGCTCAAACGCGGCATCGACTTTGGCATAAACTACATCGATACCGCCAGAGGATATATAAAAGGAACGAGCGAAGTTGCGGTAGGCAAGGCGATTAAGGGGTACGACCGGGAAAAACTTTTCGTCGTTACAAAAATCCCAAGCAACGAAAAGGAGAAATCAGAGGCGAAGGCCTGGCGCGAGCAGTTAGATGAGCAACTCGGTCGTTTTGACATGCCATATCTCGACTTAATCCTTTTCCACGGACTCTCGTGGCAGGCATTCAACGACCACGTGTCGAAGCCCGGATTCGCCCTGGAAGCGGCAAAAAAAGCTCAAACCGAGGGGCTGGTTCGGCATATCGGCTTTTCGAGCCACGACACCCCGGAAAACATACAAAAACTTATCGGAACCGGCGAGTTCGCAGGCGTGCTGATGCAGTTTAATTTCCTAGATACGCGAAACAGAAACGCGATCGAAAATGCCAAGGAAGCCGGAATGGGGGTAACCATCATGGGTCCCGTCGCCGGCGGCAGACTGGGGGTACCGGGTTCAGTCGCTTTGGAAGGGGAGAGCATCGAATCGCTGAAAATACCCGAACTGGCCCTGAGGTTCGTATGGAATACACCTGGTGTTACCGTCGCGCTTTCGGGTATGAACGTTATGGAACATATCGATGAAAACGTGCAGGCCGCGGAGAAGGCGGCCGGAATGAGCGAAACAGAGCGGCAGCAGGTTAGTGCAATCATAGAAAAAAACAAAAACCTAATGGACCTATACTGCACCGGGTGCGGCTACTGCCTGCCCTGTCCTAACGGCGTCAATATCCCCGAGAACTTTAAATACATGAACTGGTATAAAGTTTGGGGCTTAGAGCAGCAGGCAAAGGAGAATTACTCGAAGTTCTCCCCGGAGGGATTCTGGGCAGCCGGCAGTGTTGAAGGACTCAGTGCGGCGGCCTGCGTGGAATGCGGCGAATGCGAACCAAAATGCCCGCAAAATATACCGATCATCAAGCAG
>JABGPX010000127.1 GCA_018644745.1 Spirochaetales bacterium | reverse complement strand
TACGATGATAGAAATCTCTTCACCAAGATCGAAAAGTGAGAGATCATCGGTACTGATATAAATTCCGCCTTCGGAAAGATCACGGCTGATAAACTGCATCAGAGAAAATCCCCCCGCGGGCAATTCCTTCCTGACGAATGTTGTGAGTTGTATTTTCTTTCTACCTTTTACTCTTTTGTCTTTTTCTGCCATCTTTCCCCCTTTTCTGCAATGATAAACACGAGGTAGACAGTTGGCAAGAGAGACCGTACTATTGCTCACAAAAGGCTGGTAAATAGCTCTTTAATGTGGGCATGAACAAACTAAGGACGGCTTACCGATGAACAATAAGAACATCTATAAAGCTGTACCCCAATGGGATGAGACAAAAGAACGATTCATCAGTTGGTGGGCAGGCGGTTCACTGGGATCCCCTCTTATAAGAATTGTAGCAAAAAACCCGGCCGGAGCCGACTCACCTGAACCACCCAGCCCATCAGATCCGCAGGATTTCCACCTAAACGGTGACTACCATCTCGCCAAAACCCGGAATGGACTCTCCTCAGATAGATATCTGGCGGATGCGTTTCCTCATACGACGGTAAACATGGGTGCGGGATCGTTAGCGCTTTACATTGGGTCCGAACCTGTGTTCGATTTCAACACGGTCTGGTTCAATGAGTTTGTCGAGAACTGGAAAACCACGCCCCGATTCGAATACAACGAGAAGAATCCTTGGTGGATACTCCATCAGGAAATAATAAGAAAAATGGTAAAAAGCGCGAGGGGGGAATTCTATATTGATATACCCGATATTATCGAAAACCTCGATATCCTCGCGTCAGTAAGAGGAGCACAGAATCTCTGCATCGATCTCATGGATTGTCCTGAAGAAATAAGCCGCCGGATTGATGAAATCAACTCGATCTATTTTAATTACTACAACCGCATGTACGATATTGTAAAAGACACCGACGGCAGTTCATCCTATACCGCTTTTAGTGTCTGGGGACCGGGTAAAACAGTCAAACTCCAAAGCGATTTTTCGGCGATGATGTCACCAGACCAATTCAAGGACATGGTGGTGCCGTCGCTGCGTCATCAATGCATAAATACCGACAGCTCGGTTTATCACCTAGACGGCCCCGATGCAATCCGCCACGTGGATTCCCTCATGTCTATTAGTGAACTCAACGCTCTGCAATGGACCGCGGGTGCGGGCCATCCCGACGGGGGGTGGGAAGGCTGGTTCGATATCTACCGGAAGGTGAGGAAAGCCGGAAAAGCTCTGCATATCAGCATATACGACGGCAGTACAGATGAAATTTATGATCGTGCAGACAATATTATTCGCGCCGTCGGCCGGGATGGCATCTACTTTCTTTTCCCATCAATGGAACTCAATACCGCCGATGCGTTTCTTGAAAAGGCGCGCAAAAACTGGTAGCTCAAATACCGGTTACTTTTTTTGCCACAAAATTGAAAATGATACAGTTCCTCTGGTAACAATGATAACCCGACACAAAGCCGTTCAGTCTGGACGCAGGGCAATCATTCTGACTCCAGCACAAAGAAACAGCTGAAAAAAGGTCAGTTTCGGTTGATCATGTTCAAGTTTCTGATTGTAGTTCGTTAAGAATTTCAGGAAGTCAGCAACATCAAATTCCTGGTCGATGTAAATTTTGCTTCATCCCTTGTTGGAATGAAATAGGGTGCTACAAGGAGGTTCCACTCAGTATTGAGCGAACACCTACCGGACCCGGCGTCCTATGTGTCTGAGTACAGAAAACAGGCTGTTTTGTGATCCTGATCGACATCCTTCAACTCAGGGATGGCCGCCTTGCATTTGTCCATTGCATTCGGGCACCGGTCATAAAAATAGCAGCCGGTCCGCTCTATATCCGGAGACGGTACGTCTCCTTCCAATATAATGAGCTGCCTCTTTCTTTCCACCTCTGGGTCCGGAATTGGTACCGCCGAAAGAAGTGCCTTTGTATAAGGATGGAGAGGTCGATTATACAACTCAGTCGAGAGCGCTATCTCGACAATCTTGCCAAGATACATAACGGCGACTTTTGTGCTGATGTGCCTGATGACCGCAAGGTCATGCGCGATAAAGAGATAGGTAAGGTTAAATTCATTCTGAAGATCCTTTAATAGGTTGAGGATCTGTGATTGTATTGATACGTCAAGAGCGCTTACCGGCTCGTCGGCGAGGATCAATTTGGGCTTCAAGGCAAGCGAGCGGGCGACACCGATCCGCTGTCGCTGGCCTCCTGAAAACTCGTGGGGGTATCGGTTCCTGAAGTGGCGCGAAAGCCCTACCTTTTCCATCAGGTCCTCGACCCTCTCTTGAATTTCCGGCCTTGTGAATTTGAGAAATCCCCGCC
>JABGPX010000400.1 GCA_018644745.1 Spirochaetales bacterium | reverse complement strand
CTGACCCAGAGTCCGTCCTTCTGTTCCAACCGGGGAAGGAAGCACGCGTGCAAAGAGGTCTACGAATTTCGGCCACTTGTTCAGCTCTACCATCGCGGCGGCAAGTTTGGGATTTATAATGTCGTTTTTGTCCATTGAAAATGGAGAAACACTGCCCCGGGGATTCTGATATATGGCCCAGTTTTCGTGGAACATAAAATCCAAGAGCAATCTGCCCAATTCCTCATTGTCGTTCTTTCCAACTGACCAGCCGGTTTCAGAAGCGTTTACCGTAATAAGGTCGTCGCCGGGATCGTTGTACGGCGGGAGGAAAAGACCGGTTTCAAAATCGCCCTGATCGATAACATATGCTGCCTGCCAGGTACCCGCGAAGAACATGGCCGCTTCGCCGGAGTTGAAAAATTCCTGTCCCTGACCATAGTCGGTGGAGGTGAATCCGTCCATGAGATATCCCATTTCATCCAAGATGGCCATACTTTCGTAGGTCTTGAGCCAGCCGGGATTTGAAGCAAAGTCATATTTGGTATTGGCGATGTTGTCTCGGTAATTCGGATCTACCGAATATACGTAGTTTGCAAGGCCCCAGCTCAAAGGTCCGTTGGAGAGCATGTTTGGGAATCCGCCATACCATACGAGAGGCACGATACCGGCCTTTTTCAGCTTCTCGCATACTTCGAGGAACTCCTGGGAGTTCGTCGGTACCGAAGTAATGCCGGCTTTTTCAAAGTAGTCCTTGTTATAATAAAATAAAGTGGTGGCAACTCCGCCTGATATGCCGTACTTGACGCCCCCGTAAGTCCAGGCTGCCTTCATCGCAGGGACCATGTCTGCCCACGACTTGGTGTCGCCGAGGTCAGCGATCGCCCCGCCATCAACCAAGCTGTGAGAAAACGAATCAAGCTCATTGGAGAATACATCCGGCATGGTATTCGACGCAAACCGAGGCTGCATGTTCTCGAGTAGGCTGTTCCCAGTCATCATCTGGGTATTGATATTGATACCCGGATACTGGGCCTCGAACTTATCCACCCAATTCACGACTATATCGGGATTGTCCGGGAGCCAGGCAAACAAATTTACCTCACCACTTGGCTCTCCCGAGGCAGCACCGGAATCCTTCGCGCCTCCGGCGAACAAAGAAAAGGTCAGCGAAAGAAACAGCAATACGATTAAAATACGCTTCATAACTCACTCCTCTTTTAATGATTGTACCCGGAAGAAAAATCTTCCTAAGTTTATTTGATCAAATTGATCACTTTGATCATAACAGTCGTTATTATAAACTGTCAAGAGAAAAGTATAATCAAAACTCCTGCTGACAACTTTGCCAGCCCACGGGAGATGAGATGATGTGGACTATACCTTCAATGGGTCAAATAGTGCTATCTGATCGGATCCAGACGTTTTGCGTGACGATATAAGTCCACGTATAGCCAATTCAGAAGACCGGCGGTGAGCTCCGCCTGCAATTCCCGTGATTCCGGCTTTCCCCACAGGTTGCAAGTCTCGCCGGGATCGTTCTCGAGATCAAAGAGCTGGCCGGTGTTTGCGCCTATGAACATGATCAGTTTCGCGGTCTCGCTGCGGATCATCGCGCAGAGGTCGGGCTCCGGCCGCAGGCCGCTTGCCCCTTCCTCAGCGTAAATGAAAGGCCGGCTATGGGGTTTACCTTGCTCAACCACCGGCTTAAGAGAAATACCATTCAGATCTTCGCGTTCCGCGCCTGCTTTTTCCAGCAGATACTGCACCATGTCTAGATGGGATGTGATTTGAGACACAACCTGACCTGAGGGGCTTTTGTCGGATGAACGAATTATCATTGGAATATTCATAACCGTTTCGTAGAGCTCACCCTTGTATACAAGATCATGATCGAGCAGGTTGTCGCCGTGATCTGAAGTAAAGACAAGTACCGAATTCTCCAAAAGCCCCTTCTCCTCGAGCGATTCGACGATGGCTCCGACTTGTTCATCAATTACAGTTACATTGGAATAATAGTGTTTACGCATCCGGCGAACCCGTTCCGGTGTCGCGCGCTCGGGATGGATAACGGTATCGTTATTAAAACTGGTGGCAAGCCTCCGATTTTCGGCCCATAACTCATCGGGCATTCCTGCCCTCTCTTCTTCGGTTACATTCGGCATCGGGATACTGTCATCGTCGTACATATCAATATACCGCCGCGGCGTATCATATAAATCATGGGGTCCCAGGAAACCGATATGAAGAAACAAGGGATCATCTGTCGCCTTCTCGGCCTCTATCCATTCCACCGCCTTGCGGCCCATCCACACATCGAAGTGCCACTCTTCAGGTAATGTCCACTCTACCGCGGCGAGTTTATTCCAGAAATCAGGATCTTTTTTATGAAGATC
>JABGPX010000128.1 GCA_018644745.1 Spirochaetales bacterium | reverse complement strand
ACCGGCCCTTTAATCCGATCATCGTCTATGCCAACAATACAGAATTGTAGCCGGGTGGGTCCACGTAGAAATGGTACGCGTTATGAATGAATATGGAGTTTATTCGACATGAATATACTTACCGACAGGGAAAGACTGCTCAGGGTGCTTTCATACGAAGACGTAGACAGGGGAGTGTATGGAGTTCACACCGGCCCGTGGCCGGAGACTCTTCTTAGATGGCAATCAGAAGGACTCCCAAAAGAGGTTGATCTTGCAACCTGGTGTAATGCAAACCTTCCCGAGCGGGATCGATGGGATTGGCAGGGGAGTTGGTTCTTTCCGTATCCTGCATTCGAACGCAAAATTGTTTCAGAAGATGATCGGACGGTCCTCTATATAAATCATGAAGGCATACTCATGAGGGAAAGGAAAGATCAGCCTTTCTCGTCAATGCCTCAATTCGTCAAATTCCCGGTGGAGAACGCGAAGGAATTTCGCGCCTTTGCAAAAGAACGGCTTCAGCCCAATTTTGCCGAACGCCTCGGTCCGAAAGGCATCGCCGATCTGCGGGAGAAAAAGAACCGAGACTATCCTCTTATAGTTATTGCCGACCGATGGGGCGGTTTTTTCGGCCCCCTGCGTAACCTGACCGGCGTGGAGACTCTCTGCACTCTCTTCTACGACAATATCTCCCTCGTTGAGGAGATGATGGATACGATATGCGATTTTCTTATAGAGATGATCGATCAACTTCTCACGTATACCGATATCGATGTTTTTGGTTTCTGGGAAGACATGGCCTACAAGACCGGGCCGCTCATTTCTCCTGATTTTGTAAAACGGTACATGGTTCCCCGGTACCGAAAGGTAGTGGATTTTTTACGTTCCCGCGGAGTGAAATGGATTGCCCTCGATAGCGACGGCCAGGTATCGGATCTGCTGCCCCATTGGATGGATGCCGGTATAAACATCCTCTACCCTTTTGAGCCGCAGGCAGGCATGGATGTGACTCAAGTGAGAAAAAAATTTGGAAAAGAGCTCCGTATGTGGGGCGGTGTCGACAAACGTTGTATCGCCATCGGTAAGAACGCAATTGACGAAGAACTCGCACGGGTGCGGCCGCTCATCGAGGAAGGCGGATTTGTCGCCCATCCCGACCACAGTCTACCCCCCGATGTTCCATTCGAGCATTTTGTGTATTTTATGAAGAAGCTCCGCGAAACAGTTACGCTGTAGAGGTTAACATGAGCAATCACGCCGCACCCGACAAGAACCGGCTTTTAGCAGCCTTTAACAGAGAGCAACCTGACAGAATCCCGACGTTCGAGGTGCTCATAGACGAACCCACCGTGAGCCACATCCTTGACAGACAGATCACCGGACAGCATACGTTGGCAAATATCAATCCCGTCGATTACCTCGAGATAGCAGAGAAAATAGGCCAGGATGTAATCGGCACTTGCTTCTAAGACAATCCATTTCGCTACGCTGACGAAAACGGCGCGGTGAATAAGCTTGAGAAGGATTATGGCCCCCGCCGTGGAGAACGGATTGCCGATTCTGTTCCACAGCGACGGCAACATCTTTGAGATGCTTCCGGACATTGTCGATCTCGGTATTTCCGCACTTAATCCAATAGAACCATATGGGATGGATGTACTCGAAGTTAAGCGAAACTTCGGAAAACACATTGCCCTGGTTGGCAACCTCGACGTCGGCGCGGCACTGAGTATGGGAACACCCGAGGACGTACGTGCAGAAGCCGAACAGCTCATCGACGCGGTCGGCCGGGACGGCGGGTTGGTACTCGCCTCGAGCCACAGTATTACGAAAAATGTAAAACCCGAAAACTTCATGGCGATGATAAATACCGCTCGTACGCACGGCGTCTTCTAATAGCAGGGTCCTGTTTTCGTGATTAATCTAGCGATCGACACAGGACTTTAGTAGCGACAGGTGCAAAATTGACCATGGAAGTATATATCTTCCTCTTGAGAATGTTTCTTTCATTCTGAAGCAAAAACCAATTTTACCCGGTATTAATACATAAAAACCGGGTAAACATGAAATAACACATGTTTGACTATTGTCACATATATGTGTATCGTTATCATATCCCGAAGGGACAAAATGCCAATCAGCGGACAGAAAATGCTTAAGCTTTTTCAGAAATCCGGCTGGAATGTTCTGAGACAACGCGGAAGCCATGTGAGAATCAGTATGGGTTCAGCCTTTGAAACAATTCCGATGCATAAAACATTGAAAAAAGGGACCGAACGGGCACTCCTGAAAAGACTGGAGGAAGAAAAATGAAATACCATTTCATCTTCAAACAGGATTCCGATGGTTTTACAGGAGAGTGTGTCGAACTGAAAGGTTGCCGCAGCGAGGGGG
>JABGPX010000475.1 GCA_018644745.1 Spirochaetales bacterium | reverse complement strand
ACGGCTGGGGATTCACCCATCCGGAAGAGTGCGAAGGCAAGATGCATGCCGGCTCGTCTCCAACACCCATCGGCCCCTACACCCACTATCTGCATGATCGGGGGCTCTTGGAAGTATTTCATCGCGATTATGAGGAACGCCGGTCACAGGGATGGTTCAGAGCCCTCCACGATTCGGTTCTTCCGACCGACGCATTCGAAGACAGCTACATCGGAAGACGCGCGGCTGAATGGATCGGCAGCGTGCCGGATGACTTTCCGTGGCATTATTTTGTCAGTTTTGTCGGCCCTCATGATCCGTTTGACGCCCCCGGGGAGTACGCTGACCGTTACCGGAATGCGGAGATGCCTTCACCCATACCGGTACAGGCAGATAAAAAGTCCACGCCCTATACGCGCCGGCAGAGCGGGATGGAAGCGGATCAAATCAAAAAGACCCGGCGGATGTACTGCGCCGCCATAGAACTGATCGATGATCAGATAGGCCTCATCCTCAACGCGCTGGAAAAACGGGGCATGCTGGAAAACACCCTAATTCTCTTCACCAGCGATCACGGGGAGATGCTCGGAGACCACGGCCTATATACAAAAGAGTTCGGTTATGAGCAGTCAATCCGTGTACCTCTCCTTCTGGCCGGCCCGGGCGTTCCGAAAGGCAGAACCAGCGACACCTTGGTTGAATTGATCGATGTAAATCCCACTATCTGCGAAGCAACAGGACTCCCACCTCAGGAAAGGATCGATGCCCTGTCGCTCTTTCCTTTTCTGCGAGGTGAAACCGA
This sequence comes from Spirochaetales bacterium, assembly GCA_018644745.1. Next base: position 14,675 of record JABGPX010000475.1, on the reverse strand, counting down.
GAAGCATAGAGAAGACACGTTTTGCGCGCTGGCCCATTTCCAATGTATCCGGACTGAGACCCACAAGGTGATTAACAATTTTAACGATTGTGTCGAGCTCTACGATCTGGTGAAAGATCCTCAAGAGACGACAAATATCATCGATGGAAATAGCCATATCGGCCTGCTGCGCGACCGGATACGGGAACGACTGACTGAAGCAAAGTGGATGCGATGACGAGAGCGGAGGGACCTCCGGATAAGCTGGACTGCTTTGGCCCGCGGCGTTACTTTTAAAACATGACTATTAAAGAAACCCTTGCGCAGCTCGAAGGGCTCAGGAACGAGAAGATTCACGCTCATATCATAAAGAACGGCGCCGACGAAAATCATTTCGGCGTAAAGCTCGGCGATATTCGGGCGCTGTCAGCAGTCGAGATAGAGCGCTTTCCATCGGCGAGAAGTTGGTGCTCTATCGCGACTATCCAGTTTCCAAGGGCTGCACCTCACCTTTCGCTCCGATCTGGATCAACGAAATGGTGAGTCGGCAGGATTCAGCAAGGAGTTAATGTTGAAAAACAAATCGGCCGTCGCAAAGATACAAGATCTAAAAGAGAGAAAGCCGACATACGCTTTGGTGAGCAGTACGGATCTGGCGGTGGTAAAACATGACGATAAGGTTTCCGTATTTTACGGCCGCTGCCGGCACCGCGGCGCACTCATGGCGGACGGATCTGTTCGTGGCCATAACCTTATTTGCGGAGTACACAACTGGGATTACCGGCTCGATACGGGAATAAGTGAATACAACAACGAAGAAAGCCTGCGTAAATTTCAATCGATGGTTGAAGATGGAACTGTATATGTCGACGAAGATGAAATAAAGGAGTTCGAAAAAGAGTCTCCCTCAAGTATAAATCGAGATGAGTATCTTGGCCTTTACGCTTCAACACATCCGGCGCCTGAAGAAGACAAGACTAACGAGATACATCAACTGGCAAAATATGGTTTGTCAAAAGCAGGACATCACGGTCCTGTCGCCGCGATGGGAGTGAGTAGAGTTGGTCTTCCCCGATGGGATGACATACAGATACTGCCCGCCCAGCTTGCGCGGCTGCCTCATTTAGAAGATGTAAAAGTCGGAACGAATGTAATAATCGGAAAAAACGCAAAAAAACCTCTCGAGTTAAATATCCCGCTCTTTATTTCCGATATGAGTTTCGGCTCGCTTTCCGAGGAAGCAAAAGTATCGTTAGCAAGAGGTGCGGAGTTAGCGGGTACCGGTATCTGTTCCGGCGAAGGTGGAATGCTTCCGGAAGAGCAAACGGAAAACAGCCGGTATTTCTATGAGTTCGCCTCAGCAAAATTCGGATATAAAATCGATCTTCTGAAAAAAGTTCAAGCTTTTCATTTCAAAGGCGGACAGGGAGCGAAAACAGGAACCGGCGGACATCTGCCAGGTAAGAAGAACAAAGGAAAAATCAGTGAAGTCCGGGGAATTCCAGAAGGAACCCCGGCAATCTCACCCCCGAGATTTCCAGACCTAACTTCAATAGCAGATTTCAAAAACCTAACCGATGAAGTACGGGAATACACCGATGGGATTCCCATTGGTTTTAAACTGTCGGCAAATCATATCGAGGAAGACATCGACGCGGCAATTGAGATCGGTGTTGATTATATTATTCTTGATGGAAGAGGAGGCGCTACCGGAGCAGCACCACTTCTCTTCCGGAACAACATTTCTGTTCCTACAATTCCGGCGCTGGCAAGAGCAAGAAAACATCTTGATATACGTAACGCAAAAGATACTACTCTGATCATTACCGGCGGACTGAGAACGGCTCCTGATTTTATAAAAGCCCTGGCTCTTGGTGCCGATGCAATCGCAATTGCAAATTCCGCAATTCAGGCAATTGGCTGTCAGGCGATGAGAGCATGTCATACCGATAATTGCCCGGTAGGAATTGCATCACAGAAGAGTTACCTGAGAGGAAGAATTAATATCGATCTTTCCGCAAAGAATTTACAAAATTTTTTACATGCAACGGTAGAACTGATGCAGGTTATGGCGCGAGCGTGCGGTCATGATCACATAAACCAGTTTAACATTGATGATATCTCAACCTTTGATAGAGACATGGCTTATCTCGCCGGCATAAAATATGGCGGAGCCGTTCCGCTGTAGCGTTGATGTAAGGAGCCTTACTACGGACCGGACAAACACGGCTTGCTCCCGGACAAAATGATTGATGCCTTAATGCAGCTGAAGTCGTATATTTCACGGATAAATATAAATAGGAGTATATAATGGAAATAATTAATATCAAAGAAGCGCCGACATCCCCCAATCCTCACAATGTAGTAATGACGCCGCTGCATACATCAGAAAAAGTCGTGCTCGCACATCTGGTACTAAAACCCGGAGACGAAATCCCTCCCCATTCCGCGCCATTTGAGGCAATTTTCTGCTGCCTAGAAGGTGTTGGACAAGCTACAATTGGTACTGAAGTAAAAGAAGTTCCAGCTAGTACCATCGTCAAATGTCCGCCCAATATTGATCACGGATGGGCAAACAAAAGCGACAATGATTTGAAGCTCATGGTAGTGAAAATATCGTAGCTTCGACTACTGTAATCCGGTCAGCTCATCCCAGGTTTGGAATACAGAATATACATTATCCGGATTCGCGCCTGCACCGAACTCACATTGAGCGATGACACCGCCGGATTTACTTAGGTGTTCGTAGACGCCCTTTACAGCATTTTTTATATCTTGAGTACTGCCGTTCGGCAGCAAGTGCTGCCGGTCTATTTCGCCCCAGAAACAGATCTGGCCACGGTATTGTTCGAGGTTTTCCAATCCCATGCAGAAAATCTGAGAGTTCACCGCGTCAAGACCGAGTTCTATGAGATCCGGCAAGATGTCCGCAATGTATCCGTCGGAGTGCATGAATATTTTCTTGCCCTTCGAATGAGCCAAATCGATGTAATCCCGGTACAGTGGTTTGAATAGGTCTCGCCACATAACAGGGGAAATCAACAGGCTCTGCTGTGCTCCCCAATCATCCATAAAGAAAAGCGCGTCAACGTCGGTATCGGCCCAGACTTCCATCTCTTTTAGATAAAATCCATGAACCTCGTCGATGAGATTCTTCAGGTTGTCGGTACCTTCGGCAAGATCGATATAAAGATTCTCGGTCTTCCTAAGAAACTGAAGCCGCTCGAAAGGCCGGGCGCATGTTCCCTGGGTTACAAAAGAGTCGGTCTCACGGCAGAAACTGTTCACTTTCTCTTTGTCGACAGAAAGCAATTCGACCGGAAGGATGAGAGAGCTCAAATCATCTACGCTCTTAATCAGCGGATCCTTTATTTCACCTACCAATCCGGCCTGCATATTCACCCAGGTGCAGTTCCACTCATCGATAAATTCGCCCAGGGCATATGCGTCGCCCACTGTTTGCGGTTCGGTTTTGTAGAAGCCGGGAGATGAAGCAAAGTCGCTCGGAAAATCAGCCCGAATTCTTTTCAGTTTCTCCGGATGATAGAGCTCAGCCCAGGGAAGAGCCCAAATATCTCGGGGCACTCTTCCCTTCAAGTCATATTCAAGGCATCGAAGTACCCGCTCTCGTGATGTCATTTATGCTTCCTTCTTTTTGATGGTATCGGCTACTATCCTGCGATATTCATCAAGCATGATGTTATAACTTTCTACCGGCATCCCTCCAAATATACAATTGGAGGTCGAGAATATATAACGCTTTCCAACTCCGCCGTATTTCATACAATACTGCACGGATTCTCTTATTTCGTCCTCTACTGCATCCTGCAGCATACTCGATTTAACATTGCCCATGAGTATCCAATCCGGGAAATCCGCCCGAACTTTCTGAATATCCATACTTCCCTGAGGATCGACGGATTGGTACCCGTCAAGGCCGGTTGAATAGAGTTGATCGATCAAAAGCCGAAGATCACCATCGGAATGGAGAATAGCCTTCAAGCCGGTATCGTGTATCGACTGAATAATTTCTGTCAGGTATGGAGTTACAAATTGGTTGAAGTGGTCTGGTGAAATAAAGGGTCCTGCGTTGAATCCGAAATCGTGAGCAAGGACAAAAAAGTCCGCTCCCGCATCCGCCATCTTCACAAGCCAATCTTTCGCTTTGTCGCATTTCTTCCGGGCAAGCCTGTGCAGTTCATCAGGCTGCTCGAACAGCATTACGGTAAAATCTACAAACTTGTCTCCCGGAGGCATCCAGAATACACCGTCCCATTCATACGCGGCCACTAAGGCCTGGCTGCCCAGTTCCTTTTTTAACTCGCGTATTCCCTTCAAGCTGACAACCGGCTCAACCGAGGCCGGGTATACCGCCGCCCAATTGTAATTCTCTACGAGTTTCGACATGAGCTTTATGTTCTGTTTGATCTCGACGTCCTCATCTCTGCCGCCGGGACGATCCAAACCAAATACTTTATCTTCTATTTGAAAAACCAATTCCCAGTGAGGAGGAGCATCCGGTACGCCTCCATCAAGTATTGTTCGAAGCCGTTCTTTTGGTGTCATCATTATTCATATCTCCCGTGTTTATCCACAAGTTCCCGCACTCTGGCGATTCTGTACTCATTGCCGTCCGGCGGCACCTGGTCGGCGACACCGAGCACATATCGTGGTTCGCTCTTCATAACCGACAGAACTCGTATTACAAACTCGTCAAACTCATCGTCGGTAACCTGATCGGTAAAAAATGCTCCGGGTATTCCGCCCCACGCGATAACATTGGTTCCTTCGAGGTATTCTTTCCACTCCTCTATAGGGAGATCTCCGGCGGGAGCGGGTGTCATCGCCTCAATAAAAGTAAAACCAACCGCCGCCTCCTGTTTGAGCAATCCGCGAAGAGTTCCATCGAGATGCATCGTAGAGAACTTACCCGCCGCGTGAATTTTATTTACCCAGTCGGTCTGATATTCCTTCATATACATTTCAAAGAAAGTAGTGCCGACAACTTCAGACGACAGATTCTCCGGTATCATAATGATATCCGCGGGACCCTGCACCGTAATATCCACCGCTGCATCAAGAGCCTGTTTCATCTCACCAAGGGTGTCTTCGAGCTCGCTCTGAGCATCCATGAAAATAGATATTATATTCTCAATTCCTGAATCGATCGTAATCATCCGCATAAAAGGACTACGGGGTGTATAACACAGCACGACGCCCAAGTCCTCTATGTTCTGTTTTAACTGCTCAGCCATGTCGTGATCCGGCTCAAACCTTACATGCTCATAATAATACCGATATGCTGACAGATCGCTCTTGCTTTTTACTAGCCGCTCTATCGGTGCCTCGGAGACAGTGCTGTCGCTATACTTCCAGGTTTCGGTTAGATCACCCTTCGGTGTAGATACCGATCGGTGACGCAGCCCGTCCTTACTATACTCTTTAACAGTACAGCCTTCGGTTATCTCCCGAAAGGGCATGTAGCCTTGAAGGTAGTATCCCGCGCCGAGCTTTTTATGCCAATCGAGATATTCGATGCTGCGTTTGAATCCTTTCGGTCGTTCTCCACGGGCGATCAGGCCGGATGCATAATAATCAAGATCGGCAAACCACGGGACTTGGTCCGGTTGTCCACCGCTTAGAATGGTGAGCACTCTTTCGCGTGATGTCATGTTCATAGTTCCTTAGTTCAGAAAATTACGTGCGGACCACTTGTTCCATTCAGACATAATCTCTTCAAGTTCAAGAATACAGGATGTCCGCTCAGACTCGCTTAGTACGGTGCTGGTTTTGATAAACCGGATGGTTCGGGATAGCTTGCGGATATAGTAGCCTCTGAGCAATTTAGAAAGAGGTCGGAGCAGAAAAGAATTACTATTGAGTAGGATTGCTCGGACTATTGAAGATTTTTGCCATTTTTTTGGAACGAGTCCTGTTTCTATAATATCATCAATGGCTTCATAATGAACCGTAATCATACGGCTATACATAAACCGAGTATATACTGACAGGAAAAGACCTATCAGCAAAAAACCCGCGATAAAAATAATTATGCTTGCCGTTATACCGCCCACAATACCATCCACATAAAAAGGGGAGGCAGTATTCGTAATGAAACTGCCTCCCCCGCTAGTTCGTGTAATCTACTTGCGTCGCTCAGGATCGGTGAAATACCAATGTTCGGAGAACTCCATAACGGTGAGCATGTTATAGTTCATTTCTTCCGCTATCTGCACATTGCCTATATCGTTAGATATCGCAAAGGGAGTTTTCGTGTCTGTGGCGACACCGATAACCGGCAGATACTCTGACTGCAGTTCCCATACGCGGGTGGCAATTTCGTTTCTGCGCGCTTCACTTGGTTCACTTGCAAGCTGTAAACGGATATCAACCATTTCTTCGGCCCATTCGGGCATCTTGTCTCGTATTTCCTGCTCTTCATCGGTCCCGATTTTTGATCTGAGTTCCCACCAATCGGGGGTTCCGATCATAAATTCCAGGAACCAGCCTTGCACGAGGTTAGCGCCTGAGCCGGCAAGCCACCAGCACGTCGCTTCCTGCTCGTTATTCGGGTAGAGAGAGTCCCAGTAATAACCCGGATCGATCTGTTTGACATCGACTTTTACACCCACGTCTTCCCAATATCTCTGAGCAAATTCACTGCCGGGGGTTGAAGCACCGGTGATAATGAAATATTCATATTTCATAACAAACTCTTCACCGTCGGGGCGTTCCCGCCATCCGTCTCCATCAATGTCTTTCATACCCATCTCATCGAGGAGGGATTTCGCAAGATCAGTATCATATTGTGCCCATGCTTCTTCCATTCCATCCTTGTAATGCGAGAGTCCCGGTCGGGGAGCAACCTGCGCAGGTCTGCCGAGACCAAGGTACATGCTATCATTCATCGTCTCCCGGTCAAGGGCAACGGACATGGCGCGGCGAAATCTCACATCGCCGTAGACATCTCGAAGCGCTTCGTCGTTGGTGTACATGTTAAACAGGTAGATCTGAATCTGGTCCTGCCAAGCGCTCAGAGGCATTACAGTATAATCGCCGTCATTCTCATGTTCTTTGTAGAGGGGATAATTATCGATTGTCAGAGTAAAACAGGAGTAATCTGTCTGACCGGAAATGATATGCATGTTGAGAACTTCCGCGTCGGATACATACGTACGTCTGATGTAATCAATATAGGGCAGTTGATTCCCTGCTTCGTCGATCGCCGGATAGTAGGGGTTCCTTTCGAACATCACGTTCCCGTTACCCAGGTCTTCAATAGGCACATAGGGCCGAAGCGTCGGGAACACCTTTCCGTTATCGAGTTCGAAAGCATCGGCGCCGAACATACCCAGTTTATCATTAAAAAATTCCGGCCATTCGTCGATGGTCTGATATCCTTCATCGGCCATTTCTTTCAGAAGATCTGCCTGCTTCGCATAATCTTTATGATACATTTTCATATAATGCGCAGGAAACATAAGCCTGTTGAACGTACTCGGCCAAATACGAAGCTCTGACTCGATGAAGGTTCCGTAGGGCGAACCAAATGTCGCTTTAAATGTATAATCGTCTACAATTTCAACGACGGTAGTAGCCTGACCCCATGTGAGCCATGGCTTTGGTGTAGGTGACAGCTCGGTGTTTAGAAAAACATCATCCATAGCAAACGCCACATCCGCGGTAGTTACTGGAACACCATCCGACCATTTCAGCCCTTCGCGGATCTTAGCGGTAAACACTAATCCATCGGGACTCATGCCGAAGGACTCCAATATTCCCGGCTGCAAGGGTGCGCCGAGAACTGTGGAAACGGTGTCGTAGGACGAAGAGGCCGGGGTTTCCACCAGGTTGAGGATATTAATATGACGAAGGTTCCAATCTTGATCGGTATTGAATGAAGTGGAAATAAGCGTACCACCGTACAAACCAATCTCATTAATACTCTTCATGACAAGCACTGTATCCGGGAGCCGATCCTCGAGCGGAGGCAAGTCCCCGGCCGCGACTCTTTCGGCCAACAAGGGTGCCTCGTTGAAATCGGTTATTCTCGCACCAGTCATTTGCTCGAAATCAGCCAGGTTATAATATCCCGGTTGAATACCGGAACTACTTGTGGCTGCCATGCTTGTGCTCGATCCAGCTGTACTCGTGTCGCTCTCTTTGTCGCCGCCTGCGAATAACATCGCTGCGGAGACAAGCATTACGACTATCAAAAGAAATGTTCGCGTTCTCATAACGCCTCCTCTATTTTTTTAAAATCAGCCAAGGCTGATCTTTTAGCTATCTACGCCATCTAAAGAAAAATTATTGAAATGATGACATGAAACGAAATGATCTGTTTCATATTCCTGCAAATCTGGAACTTCCTCGCGGCATCGGTCATCGGCATACCGGCATCGCGGATGAAAATAGCAGCCCGACGGTGGATTCACCGGATTGCCTATTTCACCGGGAGCAGATTCGAGACCGGATAGGATTTTGGGATCTGCGATCGGGACGCTCTTGAGCAATGCTTCGGTATAAGGGTGTTTCGGAGTGCTGAAAATGCTCTGAACGGGCGCAAGTTCCGCCATACGACCCAGATACATGATTAGCACCCGGTCTGAAACGTGCCGGACAACTCCCAAGTTATGAGAAATAAACATATATGAGAGTTCAAATTCCCGCTGAAGTCGCACAAGCAGATTAAGTATCTGTGCCTGAACCGATACATCGAGAGCCGATGTCGGTTCATCAGCCACCACGAATTCCGGGTTTGTAGAAAGGGCACGAGCTATGCTGATGCGCTGCCGCTGCCCGCCGCTAAATGCGTGGGGATACCGCTTTAGAAACTTTCTATCAAGACCAACCGTTGCCATGAGGTGCTCGACCCACTCCTGTATCTCGGAACCCGGTTTGGTTCCATTAATCACCACGGGCTCGTTAATAATCTCCATTACGTTCATCCGCGGATCCAGGGATGAGTTAGGGTCCTGGAATATCATCTGCGTATTTCGCCGAAAGCCGTTTGCCCGTAAATCTCGCTGGCTGAGTGCTGTTACCTCGGTATGCTCTCCATTTAGTCTGTATTGGATATCACCCTCAGTTACGTCGTACAGCCTGAGCATGGTTTTACCGAGGGTACTCTTTCCGCATCCCGATTCTCCGACGACTCCAAGAGTTTCGCCTTTAAATACTGAGAAAGTTACATTATCCACCGCTTTAACAGAGCCGATGGTTCGTTTCATGAAGCCCTTTTCAATGGGGAAATGCTTCTTCAAGCCTTTAACCGAACATATAGCGGTCGGTTTTTCAATCATTCAGCAACCCTCACCGGACTTGCATGATAGCATCGAACCAAATGACCCGGTCCAACTTCGGTTATCGAAGGCAGCCCTTTAGCAACACAATCCTCTCCTTCCTCGCATCTATCCGCAAAATAACATCTGGCTGGAAGATCAATCGGCTCTGGAACGGTACCCGCGATTGTGCTGATCTCTTCCTTGTTTCTCCGATCCGATGGATCGAGAATTGATTGTAGGAGCCGGCGGGTGTACGGGTGCACAGGATTTTCGAACAGCTCTTCGGCAGTAGCTTCCTCGACAATTTGGCCAAGGTACATAACGATTATTCTATCCGCCATCTGAGCAATTACCGCCAGATCATGAGTGATAAAAATCATCGCCATGTTCAGCCTTTGCTGCAGGTCCTTTAACAATCTAAGAATCTGGGCCTGAACCGATACATCAAGAGCCGTGGTCGGTTCATCAGCGATAAGCAGTTCAGGATCACAAGAGATTGCCATCGCAATCATGGCTCGTTGACGCATGCCGCCTGACAATTGGAATGGGTATGCGTCAACTCTCTTATTTGGTTCGGAAATGCCCACGCTTTGCAGCAGCTCGATTGTTTTTTCCCTTGCCGCATGTTTGTCCAATTCAGTGTGAAGCATTATCGCTTCAATTATCTGGCTTCCTACTGTATGGACCGGAGAAAGCGCGTTCATCGGCTCCTGAAATATCATGTTTATTTTCTTTCCGCGAATTTCACGTATCTCCGTCCCTCGAGAGGAAAGCGTCATGAGATCCACGGGTTCCGAGTCAGACGCTCTGAACAAAACACTGCCGCTGCTTTCACCGGGCTTCCTGATCATTCTCAGGATCGATCGAACGGTTATGCTCTTCCCGCAACCTGATTCGCCCACGATTCCGACTACTTCGCCGGAGCCCACCGTAAACTCGACACCATCTACTGCCTTCAGGACTCCTTCCCGTAAATTGAATTGGGTACGCAAATCGCGGACTTCGAGGACATCGTTCTTCTGACCCATTACATCTCCTTGTACGGGTCCGCGGCATCCCGCAATCCGTCTCCAAGGAAATTAAAGGCAAGTACAACAAGAACCACAAAGATGCCGGGAAGCATTATCCATGGATACAGGGCGACGGTTCTTACGTTTTGTGCGTTACTGAGGAGAACTCCCCAGCTAATCACCGGCGCCCGTAAACCGAGCCCAAGAAAACTCAAGGCAGTTTCGCCAAGTATCATAGCCGGGATGCTCAACGTGAGATTTACTATGAGATAACCCGTGAAAGACGGAAGAAGATGTTTGATTATCAGCCGCAAGTCCGAAGCGCCGGCGACACGCGCGGCAAGTATGAACTCCTCTTCCCGTATGCTTATGAGCTTTCCCCGTACAACCCGCGCCAGTCCTGTCCACGAAAGAATTGATAGGATCACTACTATCGCAAAATAGGTTTGTATCTGTGTCCACTCCCGCGGCAAAGCCGCGGATAAAGCCATCCAAAGAGGTAAAGTCGGAATCGCCAGCAGAAACTCAATTATTCGTTGAATTACAGCATCAACTACACCACCGTAATACCCCGAAAGCCCGCCGATCAAGCAGCCAAGTACGAAGGTAATCGCCACACCAACGAGACCGATTGTCAGCGAGATTCTAGAAGCTAAAATCGTTCGCGATAGCAAATCTCGTCCCATATTATCGCTTCCGAAGAGAAACAGCGGCTGGGAATCTGACCCACCGAATAAATGGATGTTCGATTTAAACAAACCAAACAAACGGTATTCAGCACCGGGAGTGAAAAATTTCACATAGATTCGTGTGGTAGCATCTCGCTCATATTCTAGCTTCAATGTCTCCATATTTCGTTCTTTGATGAGGGGATGATAAAACGGGCGAATGGTAAAGCCGTTGTCATCATGAAAACGCATCCGCTGAGGAGGCACATCCGCGAAATCGTCATAGAATTCATACGCATTGTAGGGAGAGATAAAAGGAGCAAAAAGGGCTGTAAGGTAGAAAATAAGCAGAACCACGGCACCTGTCATAGCGAGCTTGTGCCTGGTGAATCTCCAGAAAATAAGGCGCCATTGCCCGGCGGTGGTTAGATCTTTCCCTTTTCCCGATGTTTTTTCAGCTTCCACCACGTTTTTATCATCAATCATATCTGATCCTCGGATCGGATATTACCAGCAATATATCTGAAATGAAGGTGCCGACCAGGGTAAGAAAAGTAAGTATCAGTACAATGCTGCCGGCAAGATACATATCCTGGCTCTGCAGAGCCGTGAGTAACAGCGGACCGACTGTCGGTAGATTGATAACCACCGACACAATAGTCGCGCCTGACACGATTGAAGGCAGCAGCCATCCAATAGAGCTCCAAATCGGATTCAGTGCGATCCGTACGGGATATTTAAGGAGCAGACGGGTCTCGGTGAGTCCCTTTACCCTTGCGGTATCCACATAATCTTTATTGAGTTCATCAAGCAGAGTCGCGCGAACGGTTCTGATAAGGCCGGCCGTCCCTGCCATACCAAGCACGACAACCGGTACAACAAGGTGTTTCAGAAGGTCCCATACTTTTGCAAAGCTCCACTGCGCACTCTCGAACCCGATTGAGAATAACCCGCCGGGAGATACACCGAAAGTATTAAACAGCACGTACATCACAACGAGGGCGAGTAGAAAGCTGGGGGTGGCAATTCCCGCAAATCCAAATACCGTAGCAGCATAATCGCCGACTGAATATTGATGAGTCGCCGAATAAATTCCTATCGGGATGGCAATCATATAGGTAAACAGGATGGTACAAAGCGACAGCACTATAGTGAACGGCAGCCGTTCAGCAAGAAGCTTATTTACCGGCTTATTCCAGGCGAACGATTGACCAAAATCCCCTCTCAGAACGATTCCTGAGATCCACTTCGTGTATTTGACGATAAACGGTTGATTGTAACCGTATTGGAGCTCAAGGGTCTTTATCCGCGCTTCGTCGACTTTCTCGCCATTGAGCTCCAGCTGCCGAATATACATGCTCAGATAATCTCCAGGCGGCAGCTCAATAAGCACAAATGCTGTAAAAGACATTATTACCAGAGATAACAACATTAAAATGAAACGCTTGGTGAGATAACTATACATCTCTCGAACTTCTTTGATATGTCATCATTGTTTTTTCTTATTATAGAGGCCTGAGAATGCGCGCGAAATCTGAAAATTCTTCGTTTTATAGGGAATTTCTAAGAATAGTGTGATGTCGAACCTACATCTGACCTTTTCCCTGATATTATAGAGACCTTGAAATACCAACGAAACAATATCCAAGTACTGCACCTCATCAAATTCTTTTCTACGCTTTACTTCTATATACAGGTTCTTACCCTTTACCTGCAGAGTTATGAATTGAGTTATATCCAGATAAACTCAATGTGGGGAATTATCGTTTTTATCCAAGCTGTTGCCGAAGTACCGTCCGGGCTGCTTGCCGACAGGTTCGGTAGAAAAAAAACAATTATAGTTGCACTTTTTCTTCAACTAGCTGGGGAGCTGATATTCCTGGGCGGCAGCCGATATATTCATTTCATGCTCTCCGCGGCCGCAGGCGGTGTGGGTTTCGCATTCTTATCCGGCAGTTTCGAAGCACTTATGTATGATTCTCTAAAGACTCAAAACCGGGAAAACGAGATGCAGAAAGTTGCGGGTTTGAACGCGGCTCTCGGCCTGCTTGCATCAGTCATTGGCTCCCTGGCCGGCGGATATCTTACATCCGGGCTTCAAATACAGAGAATTCGCTGGGCGATTATAGTAACTGCAATTTTTGTGGCTCTTTCCTGGGCAGCAAGCTTTTTCCTTGTAGAGATAAAGCCCACTCAAGCAAATAAACCAGCACGTGCAGCAACCACATTGAAAAAGGCCTTCTTCGCCATAACCCGTAACCGAGCATTGCTGAAGATAATTCTGCTTTCGCTTCTCGCCACCCCTTTTATCAACTACCTGCTGTATTTGTACCCGCCCCGTTTTGTGCAGCTGGGTATCGGCGGAATATGGCTCGGTATCACCCTCTCACTGGGATCATTGGCTGGTTTTTTTACGAGCAAATACGCTCACCTGGGAGAGAAATATCTGGGTGTACGCAAGACTGTACTCATCGCGACGATTACTCCCGGCCTCTTGTATCTGGCCCTTTCTTTCATCACAAATTCTGTCGCCACGATTATTCTTGTTGTCACGGCTATTGGTGCCATGCAGTTGAGAAAGCCGATTTTCCTCGACTATGTGAACCGGCATGTAGCAAGTGATATCCGCGCCACCTCACTTTCAATCGTAAGCATGATTACTGGCTTGTATGTAGCAGGAATGGGTGTGTTAATCGGAGTTTTGGCTGATTATAATATTAGTTATGCTTTTGTATTTATGGGCTCCTTGATTATTCTCGGTGCGCTGTTCATTCGAATTGACAAAACCCATACTCAAGGAACCCAGGTAGACTGAGTAATTATCGGCAGCCGTATAATCGTGGTGAGTCCCGTAGGTTCCGGATTTCGAAATGCGATTCCGAACTCCGCACCAAATTGCAGCTGAATCCGCTTATTGACATTCTGCATTCCGTGCTTCCGCGAACTTTGCTGAAGAATCGACTCCAATGTCGCAGCACTTGCTCCCGGCCCGTTGTCCTCAATCCATATCTCGAGAAGCTCATCTCGCACCGCAGCGCCGATAATAATCTTCCCGTCTTCCTCAATTTTCTCAACTCCGTGCTCGATAGCATTTTCCACAATGGGCTGCATAGTAAGATTGGGCAAATATAAATCCATAACCCTGTCTTCAATCCGATATTCAATATCGATTACTCGATCGCTCAGCAGCATTTGAATATCCAAATATGCCCTTATATTTTCGATCTCATCGGAAAGGAGAATGAGCTCATCTCCGCTGGTTACAACAGTACGGTAGAACTGAGCCAATGACACGACCATTTTATGAATCGTAACCGCGTCGATTTTCAAAGCTTCCATGTTAATAGCAGAGAGGCAGTTATACAGAAAGTGAGGATTCACCTGAGCTTGGAGAGCTTTCATCTCTGCTTCATTCATTGCAATTTTGCTCGTGTAAGCATCGGCGATAAGAGTGTCCAGATAACCTGCCATCGCGGAAAACTGCTTCGAGAGCTGACCGATTTCATCATCCGACGAATAATCAACTTTTACGGAAAAATCAGCCTTCTGTACCTTTTTCATCTCGTCGTTGAGATGCCGTATAGGTACTATTATCCACCGATTTAACAGCACAATCATCGCAAGCGCAAACCCTAAACCGAGTACGGCGAACAGGCCGGTTGTGAAGAGAATTTTCATTGTGCCGATTGCCACGACTCTTTCGGGCAGGTAAGCAGCGACGGTCCATTTCGTAG
>JABGPX010000382.1 GCA_018644745.1 Spirochaetales bacterium | reverse complement strand
ATATTTCCTCGTCGATATAGCCGTTCGAATATGCCTCGCGCATCCATTCAAGAAGCGCTTTCATTCCGGGCTTGAGCATCCCGTCGTTGAAGCGGTAGTCATCATGCGGATCGGGGGTAATGCAGTGATCCATAACGTGATTTGCAGGTACACCGAAGGCGCCAAAAAGGTCAGCCATCATCCACACTCCGGCACTTGTCATTCCGATTGTATCGTCTTTTCCGTTGCCGTCGGGATCGTCTTCGGTAAACGCCTTTATCACTGTGTAAAACTCGTCCATTGTTTCGGGCATATCTAGACCCAAGTTGTCGAGCCAGTCTTTTCGAATGGACCGAACGTATGGAAGACCTTTATTCCATCCTGTCGGAATTGCCTGCAAAACTCCCTCGCGCAGGTAGGTAGTCTGCATCATCTTGGGAAGTTTCTTGAAGTTCGCGTTATCAGCAAGCAGGGGGGCCATATCCAGCGTTGCGCCATCATTATAAAAGTCGCCCATATACGGGCCGCCGAAGAGCTCTATCATTCCTTCAATGTCGCCCGCCATCACTTGCAGGGAAAGAGACTCCATGTAGCTCTCGCGATTTAACGGATTGACCTTCAACTCAACGTCGAAGTAATCGCTGAACCACTCAATGTATTCTGCCTTGATGTCCAGATTGTCCGATGCCGAACCACCGTCAAAAAACCAACCGTGGGTGAGCTCGAGATAGGGTTTGTCGGTAGTTGCGCCTTCCGGGCCACCTTCCGCGAAAGCTCCTGCTGCGAATACGAGCATTGACAGCAGAATCAGTAAAAATTTTTTCATACACCTCTCCTTTTGTTTCCTGTATTAACGGTAACGCAGTGCGACGCACTACACCGCCATCAGGTATTTAGGTACTACCATAATAGGAGAAGTCGGCGGTTCGGTCAACAGAAAAAAATCAAAAGTACAACCATTATAGTAACCTATCATGATATTGCGCCAAGGCTGGCGCGCGGATATACTAGGTATCAATAAAAACACAGGCAAGAAGGATACCGATGAGTATTTCTGATGTGATTGTGAAAGGAAGCATTGACGGCGATGGTTACCTGAGCTGCTCGCTGGGAGATAGTACGCCGATTCTCACGCTGAGGGCCAAGGGTAAACGCCCGAAATCGGAAAAAGAGCTGTACGCGCTGGGAATTACCCTCGAGGCATTCAAGCAGTCCATTCTGCTAAAAGGCGGGGCGCCGAATATCCAGATCGAGCACCTCATGGCAACCGGCAAGGAAATCCCGGTTATTTACATGTACAAGAGCAATCCCACGGATCTTCCGCTGGTGCTTTTTGTACACGGCTATACTGTAGATAAGATCTCGTCGATTCGAGCCGGTGTGCTGCTTGCTCAAGCCGGATTTTTTACGGTTTTAGTTGACGCGAGGCTTCATGGCGAACGGAAGCCGGCGAACTTCGAAGCGAAATTCGAGAAAGAATTCGCGAAGACCTTTCTGCAGGTTTTTCGGGGCACGGCTCAAGATCTATCCGCGCTCATCGATTATTTTAACGACGATCCCCGGATAGACACCGAGAGAACGGGTATAAGCGGAATTTCCATGGGCGGTTTTACCACGTTTCTCGCCGCGACACACGACCCGAGAATAAAAGCTGCGGCGCCGCTGATAGGCAGTCCGGATTTCCATATGATCCATTCCTATCCCAATTCACCCCCCGTCGATGAGAAAACAATAGCAGAGCTGACAAAATACAGCCCGTTGAACAACTATGAGAAGTTTAAGAACACGGCTCTTCTCGTGCAGAATGGCGCAAAAGATAAAATGGTGCCGCCGGCGGGTTCGCGGAGCCTCGATAAATTACTCACCAAGGCGGGGAACACTCCAAGAGCATACCGATATATCGAGTACCCTGATGCCATCCACGAAGTTCCTGATAAAATGCTCCACCAATCAGTCACCTGGTTTAAAAAGTATCTATAAATCGGCGAGCTTCGGCGGGTCTGCCGGATTAAACCCGCCTTCCACAATTTTCCCCGCGGAAAAGCTCAATACGGTTTTTTCTGCAGATTGGACCATTGGCGAAAACTCCTTCTCACCAAAGGCCACTACGCTCTTTGGAAAGAGTTTCCCTTCGATAACCGCCTGAACCGATTTGCTGGGAACCAGCTCATTTCGGCTTTGACGGAATTCATGCATCAGCTTCTCGAGTTCGCTTTCCTCCTGGACAACCTTGATGTATAAGAGCTCGGAGGCGTGGTGGTTCTTTAGTCTTTGAGCTTCCGATTTCCCGGTTCGCTCAAGTACATTCATTTCGGTATTCATAGACGCGATCTGCCCGGCTTTTTCTTCAAGGGATTTCTTTAGTTTCATGTATGCGTTTAGGACGGCCGGCATTATCCCCACGGATATCC
>JABGPX010000130.1 GCA_018644745.1 Spirochaetales bacterium | reverse complement strand
CCCTGGCATTGGAAGCACTGAAGCTGGGCAAGCACGTCATTCTCGATAAACCTATCTGCACCAGCTTGAGTGATCTCGATCTCATTGAAGAAGAGAGCCGAAAACGAGGGCTGTCGGTAGGATGTATGCTCAATAATAGAGATTCGGGTATTTTTCGGGCGTTGAAAAGATTGATCGCCGAAGGAACGGTTGGCGATATACATACAATCAGCTTTCTCGGCCATCATCCGCTGCTCTACGGGACCCGGCCGTCCTGGTATTTCGAAGAAGGAAAACACGGCGGTACCATTAACGACATCGCGATTCATGCGATAGATTTGATCCCGTGGTTAACCGGAAAAAAACTCGATCAGATCACCGGTGCCAGGGTCTGGAATTCCCGGCTTCCCGAACATCCAAACTTCCAGGTAGGAGCTCAGATGATGCTGTCCCTCGAAGGCGGTGCGGGAGTTGTGGGAGACGTGTCATATCTTTCACCAGATTCTCAAGGATACACAATTCCTCAGTACTGGAGATACACAATCCACGGCAGTTCCGGGATACTCGAAGGCGGTATTAATCTGCCGGATATCCAGGTGTGGGCGGACGGAAAAGAACAGCCATATGGCGTTCCTGCCGACAAAGAACGGGATGGAGGTGTATTCAACGACTTCCTCGACGAAATCGAGGGCAAGACAGATAATATTGACCTGACAAGTGTTCAGGTGCTCGCGTCTGCGCGGCGATGCCTCGAAGTTCAAGCAGCCGCGGATACCGGAACATTCCCGGTTAAGATCTCATAGACATTGGATAATAAATCATGATGATAATAGATTCCCATAATCACCCCGACTGGCACGCAATTAATATGGACAAGTTTCTCGCCAACATGGACGAACACGGGATTCAAAAGACCTGGCTGCTAACCTGGGAGTGCCCGGACCATGAATTCGATCCGTCTTATAACAACCACCTTTTTAGCGACATCCGGGGACCTATCCCTTTCGCCAGAGTCCTTTCGTATATTGAAAGACAGCCGGACCGTTTTGTACCCGGTTATGCGCCGGACCCGAGAATCCCTGACTCAATAGATCGCCTGAGAGCTGCTGTCTCCATCTACGGCGTAAAAATCTATGGAGAACTCAAACTACGAATGATGTTCGACAATCCTGACGGCATCGCAATGTACAGGGCTTGCGGAGAACTCGGACTGCCTGTGGTTGTCCATATCGACTATGAAATACCGTCCGCTCATCCGTGGCCTCATAGCTCCTATTGGTATGGCGGCGGAATCGAAGCATTTGAGAGAGCCGTGCGGGCATGTCCCGACACGGTATTTCTAGGTCACGCACCTGGTTTCTGGGCTCACATCTCGGGAGAAGGTAAAGCAGAAGAGGTCAGCTATCCTGAGGGCCCCGTGGTTCCAAGCGGAAAAGTGCTTGAGATGCTTCGAACTTACCCGAACTTATATTGTGATTTATCGGCTGGCTCGGGTCTGAACGCTCTTTCCCGCGATCCGATCCATGCAATGCAGTTTATTGAGGAGTTTCAGGATCGACTCCTTTTCGCACGGGATTATTTTGACGGCAGGCTAATGGAGTTTCTCAACAGCCTTGATCTCTCAGAATCAATACAGATGAAAATATTTTCTGAGAATAGTTTGCAGCTGACTCACGATCTTTAGATAAAAGGTCACCTCTATTTACAGCTACTTGCCCTGCCGCACATACGAGAAACCCCGATTTTATATGGGAAACCATTCTGTCGGCAGAATAAAATGTGGGTTTTTCGATGTGCCCTAAAGACAATCAGGCCTTCCATCCGGTACTATCTGAATTCCTTCGCAACCTCGATGAGGGCCGCCACATTCTCAATGGGCGTTTTCGCTTGGATATTGTGAATGGCATTGAATACAAATCCGCCCTGCCTCAGGAATATCTCGCATCGCTCCCGGGCTTCCGCCTGAACTTCTTTCGGCGATCCAAAAGGAAGGGTCTTCTGAGTATCGATAACCCCGCCCCAAAAGACGAGAGACTCCCCATATTCATCTTTCAGCATTTTTGCATCCATTCCTGTTGCCGAAAGCTGAACCGGATTTATGATATCGAATCCAGCATCGATAAATAAAGGCATGAATTCCGCAACGGCGCCGCAGCTATGCTTGAATGTTTTCCAAGGAGTATTTCGGTGGATCCAGCCGTTGATTTTACGGTAATACGGTAGATACAATTCATTGAATGTATCGGGCGAGCAGAATGTCGAAACCTGGGTGCCAAAGTCGGTACCGCAGACGAAGGCAACATCGATATTATCACCTGCCGCTCCGCGAACGAGTTCCATGTTTTGAATGGCTATTTCAGTCTGTTTCGCGAAAACCGAGTGTATATAATCCGGACGGCTGGCTAATGAGACATACCA
>JABGPX010000170.1 GCA_018644745.1 Spirochaetales bacterium | reverse complement strand
TCGTCATCCCACTGTGATTTCTGAGGATCACCGACTTGAAGCGTTTTGACAATCCGGGCCAAAGCAGAGATTCTCTCGTCCAGATCCGGCAGCACCTTCTCAAAGAAAAGAGCGGCACTTGGAATATCTGCATGTGTCAGCCCGTAGATCTGCTCGAACTCCCGGTTTACATAAATAATCTCCCCGGTTTCCGGCAACACAAGAGCCAAGCCTACAGGCAGACTTCCAAGAACCTTCTCTAAAACGCGTTTGGTATCCGTAATGCCGACATGACTAAATTGCCTGATATCGAGTTCCGCAAACGGCTGCTCACTTCGAAGGGTATCTATCCGGGCGTAAAGCTCTTTTAGTAGCCGGAGTTGGTCTTTTTCTTTCAGGTTGTCGCTATCTGAATTCACTTCATATTATCATACACATGTTTTTCTCATGAGAAAATGGCTGTTGAATATATATATAGAGAAAATGGCTTGATGCTTATCCGCCTCCTGATTAGCATGAGATGTGAAAGAAGTAGAATGTCTGATACCGGCTGCAGGTAAATCATCGCGAATGAGATCCTGGAAACCGATACTTCCCTTTAAACAGACGACAATTGTCGAACAAGTTGTACATACCGCTCTTTTGCAATGTGAAAGGGTAATTCTTGTAACCGGCTACAGAGCTCCGGAGCTCGAAGACATATTCCGCGGGCATCCCTCGGTTTCCCTTATCAGGAATACGGATTGGCAGCGAGGCTTGTTTTCATCCATTCAGACCGGGGTTGCTGAGGTTCAAAGGCCGCGATTTTTCATTACTCTGGGAGACCTTCCGTGGATTGGAGAAGAAATCTACCGGGTTATGCTCTCCCAATCTCATAGAGATGTTCTTTTTCCTGCTTACGGCAGCGAGAGGGGCCATCCGGTACTCTTCGGCAGCAAGGTAATACCGTCTATCCTGAACGCCGACAGAGACACCGGAAAAATGCGGGAAATTTGCGGTACATTTGATCAGGATATACTTCAATGGAAAGATAATAGTATTTTACGAGATGTAGATACTCCGGATGATTACAATCCACAGGATTCGGAACACATACTATGAGGAACAAAATGAATCGGTTCAAATATATCACTGCATTTTTCATCATTGTCACCGTTGGCTTTCAGCTGCACGGCATGGCCGGAAAAGCCGAAGGGGAAAACAGTGCTTTTCAAGAGATTACCCTGACAGATACTCTTGGGAGAACAACAAGCTTCGACGGAACTCCCGAGCGGATTCTACTCGCGGGAAAGGCGGTGGTTTTTGTAACCAACACGCTGTATCTCTTCCCCGAAGCGGAGAGCGCTGTGGTCGGGACCGGATCGACGGACCAGGGCTTGGGTGACTTTTTTTCGATAGTTGATACCAAGTTTGAGTCGAAGATGAGATTCTCGAACAGCGCCGGCCCCGAGCAGCTGATTGCCGCGAAACCCGACGTGGTAATCCTAAAATCTTACCTGAAGCGGAGCCTTGGTGACCCATTGGAGATTCTCGGGATTCCCGTGCTTTATGTCGATCTGGAGGCACCCGATAGTTTTTATTCGGATGTGGCAATGATCGGCGCTCTTCTCGGTAATCCCGAAAGAGCCGGAAATATTATCGATTATTATAAGTCAAAAACCACGCTTGTGGAGAACAGAACCGATAGCAAAAATAAACCGACAGTTCTGGTACTCTCATATTCCGCCAGGGACGGAGATACCGCTTTCAGCGTTCCGCCGGCACATTGGCTGCAGACTGATGTGGTTGAAAAGGCCGGCGGCATACCGGTTTGGAAAGACGAGAACCGTGGAGACGGCTGGAAAAAGGTAAACCTCGAACAGGTTGCTGTTTGGGATCCGGATTATATTTTTGTAATATCATACCGCTCTCCGGCCCTTGCGGTGATAGAAGATCTCAATGATAGAATCGGCCTCGGTATACTGCGCGCGGCAACGGAAAAGCATATTCTCCCCTTCCCGGCGGATTATTACTCCTGGGATCAACCGGATCCCCGATGGATTCTCGGATTGCTTTGGATGGCCCGAACGCTTCACCCCGAATCATTCCCGGAAATGGACATCGCCGAAGAGGTAAAGTATTTCTACTCGGAACTCTACGGACTCGAAGATTCCGTAATCGAAAAGGAAATCTTGTCTCGGCTGCAAGGAGTCTTGTCTTCAACTCCATGAAACTGGCACCACTCTTTGCTGTACTCGCCGTTGTCGCGGCGTTATCCCTCCTCTTGGGCCGCTATCCATCGCCGGGCTTGCTCGGCATTCAGGTTCTGCGGACTGACGAGCTCGCGGTTCGGCTGCTTCTGAACCTTCGCCTCCCACGAATTATCGCCGGCATTCTTCTCGGCTGCTCCCTTGCCGCGGCAGGTACGGTTTTTCAGATG
>JABGPX010000131.1 GCA_018644745.1 Spirochaetales bacterium | reverse complement strand
TCTTCGCTCGGTGCGGCGTATATTGCGTCGAGGAAAATAAGCGAGATCAGACCGTCACAGGTGTTGAGATATGAATGATTATATCGTTGAGCTTCAGAAGGTAACAAAAAAATACACTATTGGTCCCGAAGACCTGATAATTCTTCAAGGTCTTGATTTTTTTGTTATCCAGGGAACTACTACCGCAATTCTCGGTGAGAGCGGTTCAGGAAAATCCACTCTTCTGAACCTGATTGGAGGGCTTGATCGGCCTGATACCGGCACGATATGCATAGATGGAATGGATATTTCAAAAATGGATGAAGCAGAACTAACATCTTTCAGAGCCGACTCTGTGGGTTTCATTTTTCAGTTCCATTACCTGCTCAACGATTTCAATGCGCTAGAGAATGTAATGCTGCCCCGATATATGAGCGGAACTGCAAAAGGTGAGGCGACGGAGCAGGCCGAAAAGCTTCTTATTCAGGCGAACCTGAAAGACCGGCTTCATCACTATCCCCATCAATTATCCGGGGGCGAACGCCAACGTGTCGCTGTAGCCCGAGCGCTTATCAATGATCCGGCGGTAATTCTTGCGGATGAGCCGACAGGCAACCTTGATGAACGAAACTCGAGTGCCGTTGAAGAGATGATATTTTCTCTCGCTGAGAATTTTGGCAAAACTCTTGTTATTGTAACCCATGATAGCGGATTCGCGGAGAGAAGTGATGATCGTTATCTTCTTCATGAAGGGGTACTCGAAAAGAGATGATTCGACCATCCTTATATTTCGGGCTTCGGCAATTAACCTCGCGAACGGCGGATAAAAGTTATAGACGTATTCGCGGTGCGATAATTGGAATCTGCCTTTCTCTCATTCCTATGGTTGTTGTGCTGCAGGTTTCCGGCGGACTTATTCGCGGTATCACTGAAAGATATCTGGAATTGGGAACATTTCATCTCCAGGGAAGAAATTTCATTGGTGTAAGCGATAAGGAACTCACAAAGGCAGCTGAAGCCGCAAGAGCCATAGGGGGCGTCTCCGATGTATATGAAATACGGAACGGCATCGGGTTGCTGCAGACCGAAAATGGGCGAACAGGGGTAACTGTCCAGGCGCTGCCTTTGGATCTTGCTCGTACCGGAACCTCTTTCAGCCGTCTGCTCGAGATAGAAAGCGGGGATCTTGAGCTTGCCAGGGATGATGCTGTAATGCTGAGCGTTCCTATCGCTCTGCAGCTCGAAGCGGAAGTGGGAAGTACCGTTAAGCTTCTTACAGCCAGGAGCACGAGCACCGGCAGATATATACTCCGGCAGTCAGAGCTGGTGGTAGCTGGAATTTTCAGCACGGGATACCATGAACTTGATGAAGCGACGGTAATGATTTCCGCCGCACGAGGAGCGAAGTTACTGAGAGAAGATGAATCGAGTATGCTGGCTTTCAGGGTCGAGGATCCATATGGCGATCTTGGACCGGTAAAGGAAAAACTTCAGAAGAGTCTGGGCTTGAATTGGTATGTCTTCACCTGGTATCAGCTCGAGGAAGGGATGTACAGCACATTCGAAACTACAAAGAATCTTCTGATTCTTATCATGGCAGTGATTATATTAGTGGCTGGAGTGAATATTTCCGGCGGGTTAGTGATGCTGGTAATGGAGAAGGAGCGTGATATCGCCATACTCCGCGGCTGCGGTGTCTCATCAGCGAGAATTTCCTCGGCTTTCGTCGGCCTTGGCCTGGTGACCGGTTTCTTGGGAACCGCATTGGGGATGGGGCTCGGTATATTCTCCGCGGTCCACATCAATGAGATAATCGGCTTTATTGAGAAGGCCTCTTCGTGGATACGGTATGCATTGCTGGTGTTGGGCAGCCAAAGAGGGGATGTGCAATTTGAGTCCCTGGAGCTTCTCAGCTCCACATTTTACCTGGATCATATCCCGATTGTGCTCAATCCCGGAGAGCTGATATTAACTGGTATCCTGAGTCTCGGCGTAGCAACTCTCTCGTCCATTCTGCCGGCACGAAAAGCGGGGAAACTATTGCCCGTAGAGGTCCTTCGTCGGCATTGAAATCTACTGATATTGTTCAGCGCTGTTGCTATTCGGTATACATGAGCTATAAGATAAAAAAGAGGACTCCATGAAATGTGAATTATGCGGAGATAGAGACTCGGTTGTTCATGTCCAGCAGGTGATTGGGAATGAGACTGTTGATATGCACTTATGCGGGGTATGCGCGCACGAGAAAGGTATTTCGAAGAGCAGCGATAAGATAGAGCTCTCTCTTTCTCAGTTTCTTACCGGTCTTCTCGATTTGGGTACTAAGGAGACCGAACCCGATACCTCGGAATGTCCGACCTGCGGCATGAAGATAGCCGATTTCAAGAGCGACGGACGACTTGGGTGCTCCGACTGCTATG